>NZ_JBEZED010000013.1:0-231783 GCF_040648675.1 Micromonospora sp. NPDC049101
AACACCTGCCGATGCCCGAACGTCACCACACCCGGCCTCGCCACCAGCACCTCCACCACAACCAAGATCAGTTGCACTGAAGCCTAGAAACCACCGGCGTGTCGGGGGCAATAACCTCATGATCAACGGGGGCCGGTGGGGTGGGGGCCGGTTGGGGCTGGGGTTTTGGGGGCGGCGTGTAGGCGGAGGACTCCTGCTGCTGTTGCTCCGGTGCCGGTGATCAGCACCAGCGCGACCATCACCCGGGCCAGCTCGGGTGGCCAGGGGACCGGGGCGATGGAACGGGCGAACACGGCCGCGTTGCCCACCCCGGCGAACAGTGCCACGCAGGCCCCGGCCAGCGTCACCACGAAGTCGGCGGCCGGGCGACGTGCCAGTGCGTACCAGCCGGCGGCGATCGCACCCAGGCCGGTGAGCAGCGACCAGATCTGCCCGGACAGCAGCCCGACCAGCACCCCGCCCACTCCGTGGGCACCCGCGTCCAACTCCCGCCCCACCGGGTATCCGACGGCCAGCGCGCCGCCGACGACCAGCAGGGCACCCAGCGCGGACAACGCGCGGGCGCCGGCCGGGGCGGCCGCGGCGACCAGGCCGAGCGCGCCCACCGCGAGCAGCCCCACGATGGTCACCGCCCACCAGGTGTACGCGTCCGGCGGCGGCACCCAGTCCAGTGTCCCGCCGATCGTCACCGGGTCGGCGCCGTCCCGCAGGGGGATCGTCCAGTCCCGGACCCGGTGCTCCCGGTCCGGTGCGGCGCGTACCTGCGCGGGTGGTGCCGACTCCTGCCACAGCGCGCGCTGGTCGTGCCAGCGCGCGGTGCTCCCGTCGGCGATCCGCCGCCAGGTCGGCGGGGCCGCCGGGTCGGCCTCGGCCGGGAGCGCGGTGTCCCCGGCGATGGTGCGGTTCAGGTACGTGGCCGGGGAGCGGCTGTTCTCGAAGACCCCGTCCGGGCCGACCCGCAGGTACGGCTCGCCGGAGTAGCCGATGACCTCGATGGCGCGGCCGGTGTCGTTGGTCAGCTCCAGTCGGGCGCCCGCCTCGACGACGCGTACCTCCAGCCCTGGCCGCTGCGGTGTGACCCCGGTGGCCCGGGTGCGGTAGTCGGTGCCGTCCGGGGCGTCCGCGCCGTGGGCGGCGGCGGGCGCCGCGGTGAGCACTGTCGCCGCGAAGGCCGCGGTGGCGACCAGGCCGGCCCGAGCCAGCAGGGTACGGATCACTTGCCGGCCGCCGCCACGGCCGCGTTGAGGGCGTCCGGGGTGGGGTTCTCCAGGGGCTGGCCGTTGACCATGATGGTCGGCGTGCCGGTGACCTTGCTCCGGCTGGCCGCGTCGGTGACGTGATCGGTCCACGTGCGGTACGTGCCGTCCTTGACGCAGCCGCCGAACGAACCCCGGTCGAGCCCCACGCCGGCGCCGATGTCGATCAGCTCGTCGTTGCTGAGCCCGGCGCTGCCCTCCGGTGGCTGCTTCGCGAACAGCGCCTTGGCGTACTCCCGGAACTTGCCGCCGGCGGCGGCGCAGCCGGAGGCGGCCGACGAGCGGGTGGAGTAGTCGGTGGTGGAGAAGCGGTTGAGGTACGCGACCGGGTGGTAGACCACCTTCGCCTTGTTGTCGGCCACCAACTGCTCCAGGGTCGCCCCGCTGGTCTGCTCGAACTGGTGGCAGGCCGGGCAGATGAAGTCCTCGTAGACGTCGACGGTGACCGGCCCGCCGCCGGTGACGATGCCGGTGCCGGCCGCGTTGGCGCCGGGCGGGGTGGTGAACGTGTCGGAGCGCTGGTTGGACCAGACGACCCAGCCGACGACACCGGCGATGACCAGGACGACGACCGCCGCGGCGGAGACCCAGATCGTGCGGCGACGCCGCCGCTCGCGGGCGAGCTGCTCGCGGACCACCCGGGCGGCGTCCCGCTGCCCCTTGCGACTACTCATCCTCGTCCTCCACAGCGGGTTCGCCGGACAACCACCCGTCCACCGATACCGGCGTACGTGGCCAGACCAGCAGAAATCCGGCCATTACCAAGAATCCCAGGTCCCGGAGGATCTCCGGGAGGTAACTGGGTGCCTGCCCCTCGGCCAGCTGCCCGCCGCTGCCGAAGCAGCCGCAGTCGATGGCCAGCCCGCGTGCCCAGGCCGAGGCGATCCCCGCGACGAAGACCACCAGCAGCGCGGCCGACACCCCGGCGACGAGCCGGGTGGCCAGCCCGAGCAGCAACAGCACGCCCAGCGCCAACTCGACGAAGGGCAGGGCCGCGCCGAGCACCGTCGCCACGTCGTACGGCAGCACCTGGTACGCGTTGACGGCTCGCCCGGAGGCGGCGAGATCGCCGACCTTCGACGCGCCGGCGACGAGCCAGACGGCGGCGAGGCCGAGCCGTGCCGCCGTGCCGAGCCAGGGTCGGACGACAGGCCAACGGCCGACCCTGTGGGGAGGTGCAGTCACGCTCATTTGTCGTCCCGTCTCCACCGGAAGTTCCCCGCTCAGCCGGCCAGGGCGTCGCCGACCGCCTCGACCAGCTCGTCGCGGGCCCGAGCGACCCGGGAACGGATGGTGCCCACCGGCACCCCTTCCACGGCGGCCGCCTCGGCGTACGACAGGCCGAGCAGTTGGGTGAGCACGAACGCGGCGCGCCGCTCGGCGCTGAGCCGGCGGACCAGGTCCGCGGCGCCGAACTGGCCGGCCGGGTCCGGGTGCGGGTGGTCGGTGTACGCGTTCGCGGCCAGCCGCTCGTCGAGCCGGCGGCGGCGGATCACCGTGCGCAGGTGGTCGGCGCAGGCCCGCCGGGCGATGCCGAGCAGCCAGGTGCGGGCGCTGGAGCGACCCTCGAACGCGGGCAGGGCCCGAAACGCCCGCAGGTACGTCTCCTGGGTCAGGTCGTCGGCGCTGTCCGGGTCGACCAGGGCGGCGGCGAACCGCCAGACCTCGATCTGGGTCAGCCGGACGAACGCCGCCTGGGCCCGCGGATCACCGTCGCGCGCGCTCAGCGCCCACTCGGTTGCCGGGTCCCGGGCGACGTCACCGGCCGGCTCTGCCGGACCGGCGGCACCGGTGTCTCGCGGGACGGGGATCACGACAAACCAGATTACGCGGCAGCCGACGCAGCGTCAGGGTCCTTCGGCCCTTGATGGTCTGCGCCACGCCGGGAACTTTTTCGCCACCGGAGCCGACTACCTTCGCATGACACGCGATCCCTCCCGCGCGGCACGGGCGGCTGAGCAGAGTTGAGCCCTTCGCCCGACTCGGGTCGCCGATCTCCACACCTGTCGGCGACCATGGCTGGCATGATTGTCGCCCCCCGCCGCTGGATCGCCCGGCTGGCTGCCGCCGCCGGCCTTCTGGTCACCGTCGTCGCCCTGTTGATCGCGCCAGCCACCCCGGCCAGCGCCCACGCGGTGCTGGAGAGCAGCAGTCCGGCCGCCGCCGCCGTGGTGTCGAGCGCGCCGTCCGAGGTGACCCTCCGGTTCAGTGAGTCGGTCCGCAAGGTTCCCGGCAAGATCAGGGTCATCGCGCCGGACGGCTCCCGCGCCGACCGGGGTGAGCCGTCCTTCGACGGCGGGGCCGTGAGCATCCCGGTGGACCCGGCCGGTGGGCGCGGCACCTACCTGGTCAGCTTCCGGGTGATCTCCGCCGACAGCCACCCGGTGTCCGGGGCGTTCACCTACTCGGTCGGCGCGCCCTCGACGCCACCCGTCGACTCCGGCACGGACAGCCGCGCCAACCCGGTGGTGGGCACGGCGGTGAAGGTGGCTCGCTTCCTCGGCTACGCCGGCCTGGTGCTGCTGGTCGGGCCCGCGCTGGTGCTCGCCGCGCTGTGGCCGCGACGGCTCCCGCGCCGGGGCCCGGCCCGGCTGGCCTGGATCGGCCTCGGCCTGGTGGCCGTCGCCACCCTCGCCGACCTGTGGTTGCAGGTGCCCTACACGGCCGGCGGCGGTCTCTTCGAGGTGACCGGCGAGGGGTTCGGCAGCGTGTTCGGCAGCGCCTTCGGTGCCGCCCACCTGGTCCGACTCGGCCTGTTGGCGGCCTCCGCCTTCCTGCTCCGGCCGCTGTTGGCCCGGCCGGCCGGTCGGGCCGACGCGATCATCCTGGCCGTGCTCGGTGGCGTCGCCCTGCTGACCTGGCCGCTGGCCGGGCACCCGGCGGCCTCGCCGGCACCGGCGGTCTCCGTGGTGGTCGACGCGGTCCACCTGGGCAGCATGGCGGTCTGGCTGGGTGGTCTGCTGATGCTCGCCGGGTTCCTGCTGCGCCAGGCCGACGAACGGGAGTTGGGCGCGATCCTGCCCATCTGGTCGCGCTGGGCCGCGCTCGCCGTCTCGGCGCTGCTGCTGGCCGGCACCGTCCAGGCGCTGATCGAGGTGGCCACGCCGAAGGCACTGTTCGACACCACGTACGGGCGGTTGCTGCTGGCCAAGATCGCGCTGTTCGCGCTGGTGATCGCCGTGGCCGCGTACTCCCGGCAGTTGGTGCGTCGGCGCATCGCCGCGCAGCGCCCGGCGCCGGTTCGCCGGGCGGTCTGGGTGGAGTTGGCCGTCACCGTGGTGGTGCTGGGCCTGTCCGCCACGCTCGTGCAGACCACGCCCGCCCGCACCGCGGTGGCCGGGCCGTCCAGCACCGAGGCCGGCCTCTTCAGCACCAGGCTGTCCAGCCCGCTCTTCTCCATGCAGGTCGAGGTGAGCCCGGCCGAGCGGGGCAACAACTCGGTGCACCTGTACGCCTACGGCAAGGACGACCAGCCGCTGCCGGTGGTGGAGTGGAAGGCGACCGCCGCGCTGCCCTCGGCCGGGATCGAACCGATCGACGTCCCGTTGCTGCCGTTGACGGACAGCCACGCCTACGGCGACATCAGCCTGCCGGCCGCCGGCGACTGGCAAATCAAGATCACCGCTCGAACGACAGACATCGACCAGGACACGGTGACCGCCACCGTGCCCATTCGTTAGAGAGGTTCGCAAAACCCATGATCCGATTCCGGCGTACCGCAGGCGCCGCTGCCGCCCTGGCGTTCACCGCCGCCGCCACCGCTGTGCTCGGCTTCGCCGGGCCGGCGTCCGCGCACGTCACGGTCAACCCGAAGGAAGCGGCCCAGGGCGGGTACGCCCGGGTGGCGTTCCGGGTGCCCAACGAGAGCGACAGCGCCTCGACCACCAAGCTGGAGGTGACGCTTCCGGAGAACGCCCCGGTCGGCTCGGTGTCGACCATGCCGGTGCCCGGCTGGACGGTGGCGACCGAGAAGCGCAAGGTGGACCCGCCGATCGAGGTGCACGGCAGCCAGCTCACCGAGGCGATTTCCAAGATCACTTGGACGGCCACCGGCGACGCGGCCGTGAAGCCCGGCCAGTTCCAGGAGTTCGGAGTCTCGATGGGGCCGCTGCCGAAGGTCGACTCGATGGTCTTCAAGGTCCTGCAGACGTACTCGGACGGCGAGATCTCGCGCTGGATCGACCCGCCGGCGGCGGGCGGCGAGGAGCCGGAGCACCCGGCACCGGTGCTCGCCCTGACCGCCGCCGGTGCTCCGGCGAGTGCGGCCACGCCGAGCGCCGCAGTCGTGGCGTCGCCCGACGACGACGATGACGACGAGGGCAACGGGCTCGCGGTCGGCCTCGGTGTGGCCGGTCTCGTCGCCGGTCTGGCTGGTCTGGTGCTGGGCGGTCTGGCGTTCTCCCGGACCCGTCGGGAGCCGGTCGTCAAGTCCTGACCCGTCCCGCCCGCTGGCCCGCCGGAGAGCATCCGGCGGGCCAGCGCGCCTTCCGCAGTCGGACCTGGCCGTGCCGTGGATATCCCCTGATCACGGCGCCTACGTCGGTAAGGTCGGCCGAGTATCTGGCTACGGAGGGAGACGTCGCGAATGCGTGTCGTGCGGGCGATCGTCGGTGTGCTGCTGTTGGTCGTGGGGATTCCGGCGCTGATCGCCGGTGGCGCGTTGTGGTTGGTGACCCGACACGTCGAACCCGATGGGGCCTTCGCCGCCCGCTTCGAGACGGTCCGCACGCCCGGTCACGCGGTGGTGGTCACCGACCTCGACCACCTGCTGCGCCAGGAGGTGCCGTTCGCGCGTACCGGGCAGACCCGACTGCGTCTGGACGCCCGCACCTCGGATGGCCCGGCCTTCGTGGGGCTCGCGCCCGCCGCCGAGGTGCGGACCTGGCTGGAGTCGGTGCCGCACGGCGTGGTCCGCCGGGTGGCGCTGGCCCAGGGCCCGCTGCCGGTCCGGCTGGACCCGGCCGGTGCCGTTGCGGGCGGCCCGCTCGATCCGCCCGCCGTGGTGCCGGTCGACTCGCCGGGTCGGCCGTCCTGGGTACGCGAGGGCATCGGTTCGCTCCAGTGGAGTGCGGACGACCTCGCTGGTGAGCCCATGAGCCTGGTGCTGATGCGCCCCGACGGCCGCGCCGACCTGTCCCTGGAGCTGCGGGCCGAGTTGCGGGCGGGGTGGACCGGCCCGGCCACCGGGAGTCTGCTGGCCGCCGGCGTCCTGCTGGTGGTGTGCGCTCTGCTGCTCCTGCTGCGACCGCTACGGCCGCGCGAGGTGATCTTCGTGGTCGAGCCGGATCAGGTGCCGATGCTCGCCGGTCGGCTCGGGGTCACCTCGCTGAGTGGCCTGGGGCCCGAGGACGCCCGGGCAACCTCGCCGTTTCCGGCCGTACGGCAGCTCACCATGGTCGGCTCGGGTGCGGGGGAGCGGCGTCGGTCGCCGACCGGCGCGGCCCGGTCGGCCACCCTCGACGACCGGGAGGAGCCGGTCCAAGCACCTCGACCACCGGCGGCGACGCTGAGTCTCGCCTGGCCGCCGACCGGTGGGGCGGCCCGGCCGGTGGCGGTCGACGAAACGGCGGGTGGCCCTCCGCGCTGCCGACGCGGAGGGCCACCCTCACCGGGGGATCGGTGCTACCCGAGCGACGCTTGAGGTATGAGACCAGATTAGCGCTAGTGGCGGCTATTGGGGAGATCCGTCCATTTGGCGCGATTTTTCCGCAGGGTGCGGATGCTCGACGGGCCGGCGACGGCCCGACCGCACCGGCAGCGTCGCCAGCAGCAGCAGGCTGATCAGCACGTACGTGTTCTGCACCACGAAGTCCACCGGGTCCCTGGTGCGGACCGCTGCCGAGCCCCAGTCCTGGAAGGTCACCACGCCGTAGACGATCACGGGGGTGATGCCCAGCGCCAGCCCGGCCAGCCACCGACGCCGGCGTACCTCGTCCGGGCGGTCGGCGCTCAACGCCGCGTCGGCGAGCAGCACCACCGCCGGCACGAACCAGTAGATGTGGTGGGTCCAGGTGATCGGGCTGGCCAGGGAACCGACCAGCCCGGTCAACGTCAGGCCCGTCAGCAGGTCACCGGCCCGCGCCGCGCGGGCGGCCCGCCACAGCCCGTAGCCGGCCACCGCGGCGACCACCAGCAGCCAGAGCAGCCGGTCCGGCTTCTCCGGTGCGGTGAACCGGCTGAGCAGGCCGAACAGCGACTGGTTGCCGACGATGTCGGTGCGCCCGACCCGGTCGGTGGTCCACAGCTCGTGCGTCCAGAACCGCCACGAGTCGCTCGGGGCGATCGCCGCCGCGAGTAGGGTCGCCGCCGCCGCGGTCGCGCTCGCCACCGCGGCGGCCCGCCACCGCCTGGTGGCCAGCAGGTACACGATGAAGATGCCGGGGAAGAGCTTGAGCGCCGTCGCCAGCCCCACGCCGATCCCGGCCCAGCGCCGCGCCTGCGGTACGGCGAACAGGAGGTCGGCCAGGATCAGCACCACCAGCAGCATGTTGATCTGCCCGAAGGTGATCGTCTCGCGGGTGCTCTCCACGGCCAGCACCAGCAGGACGGCGAGGGTCAGGGTGAACGTCCGCGGCAGGTCGTGGCGGGCGATGACCGGCAGCACCAGCCAGCGGGTGGTCAGCACCACGGCCAGCACGGTGAGCACCGTGAAGATCGTCACGGTGGCACCGAGCCGCAACAGGCCGAACGGCCACAGCAGCAGCGCGCTGAACGGCGGGTAGGTGAAGTACAACTCGCCCTGCACCCGGTCGGGCTGGACGTAGTCGTAGAGCGGGTGGCCCGCGCGCCACCAGTCCACCGCCGACATGTAGATCTTGAGGTCGAGGAACTTGTGGTTCAGACCCCGCAGGTAGAGCGCCGGCAGCACGGCGATGACGGCCACCACCGCGACCAGGCGACGGACCGTACGGCCGCCGGGATCGTCGTCGGTGACGGCGGGCGGTGCGACGGGTTCTGCTGGCACCCCGAAACCCTAGCGGGCTGGCCCGCCGAGAGCGCGCAGCCACGTCCCATGGGCTGCGCGTAGGCTGTCCCGGTGGCTGATCTCCTCGTCTGGATCGACTGTGAGATGACCGGGTTGGACCTCGGCAGGGACAAACTGATCGAGGTTGCGGCACTGGTCACCGATCCAGACCTCAACGTGCTGGGTGACGGGGTCGACGTGGTGATCCACGCCGACGAGACGGCGCTGGAGGGGATGCCGGAGGTCGTGCGGACGATGCACGCCAAGTCCGGCCTCACCGACGAGGTCCGTCGTTCGCCGGTCACCCTCGCCGAGGCGGAGGACCTGGTCCTGGAGTACGTCCGCACCTTCGTCAAGGACCCGCGGACGGCGCCACTGTGCGGCAACTCGATCGCCACCGACCGGGGCTTCATCGCCCGGGACATGCCGCGCCTCGACGCGCACCTGCACTACCGCATGATCGACGTCTCGTCGATCAAGGAACTCTGCCGTCGCTGGTACCCCCGGGTGTACTTCGGCCAGCCGCAGAAGGGCCTCGCGCACCGCGCCCTCGCCGACATCCGGGAGAGCATCCGGGAGTTGGAGTACTACCGGCGCACCGTCTTCGTCCCGCTGCCCGGCCCGGACGTGGAGACCGCCAAGGCGATCGCCGCCGACCTCTGAGGGTGGGCGGCCGTCTTCGGGGCGCGCAGGGAACCCGCTAGACGTGGTGCGCGGCGGTGTGGCTATTATTGGTCCGCACCCCGCCCGGGGCGATCGACCGGGCGACGGCGGCATGGTGGCTGTAGCTCAGTTGGCAGAGCACCGGGTTGTGGTCCCGGTTGTCGTGGGTTCAATTCCCATCAGTCACCCAGTTGGTTGTGCTGCTCAGGCCCCCTCTTCGGAGGGGGCCTGAGTCGTTTTAAGGGGCTCAACGAGGAAGCCCCCTCCATCGGAGAGGGCTTCCTCGTGGGGCTCAGGCGGTCGGCGTGGGGGACGGGGTGCCGGCGCCGTCCGGGGTCGGGGCGGTGTCCGGATCGGCGGGCGGCTCGTACGGGAGGGCGCTGCCCTTGACGTACTCGTCCCAGCTCATGTTCCAGTCGGTCCAGCCGTTGCCGTTCTTCAGCTTGGTTTCGGTGCCCTTGACCGTGATCGGATCGCCGACCTGCGTGTTGTTGAACAGCCAGTTGCCGTTGGCCATCGACACGTTCACGCAACCGTGCGAGACGTTCACGCTGCCCTGCTGGCCCTCGGACCAGGGTGCCGCGTGGATGAACTCGCCGCCCCAGGTGAGACGCTGCGCGAAGTCAATCTTGGTGCGGTAGCCCTCCTCCGGGCCCAGCTCCTCGAACGTGTCGAAGACCGTCTTGCGCAGCTTCTCGATCACGACCATGGTGCCGCTGGACGACGGGGTGCTCTTCTTGCCCAGGCTGACCGGGATGGTCTTGATCACCGCGCCGTTGCGGGTCACCGTCATCCGCTTGGTCTTGTTGTCCACCGTCATGATCACCGAAGGGCCGATCTTGATGTCCACGGAGAGGTCGGCACTGCCGTACCAACCCTCACCCATCGGCAGGCCGCCGGCCCGCACCCGGTAGGAGACCTTGCTCCCGGTCTTCCAGAACACCTTCGGCCGGTAGCGGATCTCGGTGGGGCTGACCCAGTGCCAGATGCCCTCCTGGGCCGGCGTCGAGGTCACCGTCATCCGGCGCTGCACGTCGTCGCGGTAGTCCTCCGGGATGTCCCGGCTGAACTTCACGATCAGCGGCATGCCGACCCCGACCACCTGGTTGTCGCCGAGGAAGCTGCTCACCCGGACCTGGTTGTCCGGCTTGGCCATGGTGGTGAAGGTGCTGGTCGCGGTGGCCGGACGATCATCGTCGCCGGTGGCGGTCACGGTCGCCGTGTAGCTCGTGCCGTACTCCAGCGTGCCGGTCGGCAGCCACGTCTTGCCATCCGCGGCGAGCGCGCCCTCGACCGCCTTGCCGGCCGCGTCCTTGAGCTCGACGGCGGTCTTCACGGCGTCCTTCGCGGTGAAGGTGATGCCGGTCGAGGCCGGCACGTCCTTGGCGTCGGCCGCCGGCTCGCTGATCGTGGCCGCGGCCTTCGGTGCCGGGCTCTCGCTGCCGCCGTGCCACGAGGACGGCTTGCCGCCGTCGCCGTCGGTGCAGGCGGCGGTGAAGGCCAGCGCCACGGCGAGGAAACCCGCCGCGAACACGCGACGTCGCCCACGGCGCCTGATCAGCTGATCCTGGCTAGCTCGCATGATTCCCTCACAGTCGTGGTCGCTGCCCCATCGTCTCCTACTGACGCGCCAGAGCCGGCCCCGGTTGCCGAGGGTGAACCGAAACACGCCGATTTTCCTGCCGGATTCTTGCTACTATCCGGCGTTTCGTGAGTGTGGCTCGTCTCCGTGCGGGGGCGCTGGGGTCGCCGCGGCATCGTCGCCTCGCCGGAGTGCAAGGATACGCGCCGGCCCGGCCATCGGCAGGGCCGGCGCGAGAGGGCCGACAGGGCTCAGAGCGCCGGGCCGGCACCGCCACTGGGCACGGGCAGCGCGCTGCCCTTGATGAACTCCGACCAGCTCACACTCCACGCCGTCCAGCCGTTGCCGGCGCTGATCTTGCGCTCGGTGCCCTTAACCGTGATCGGGTCACCGATCCGCGTCTTCTCGAACAGCCACCGGGCGTTGGCCGTCGACACGTTCACGCAGCCGTGCGAGACGTTCTGGCGCCCCTGCACGTGCTCCGACCAGGGTGCGGCGTGGATGTACTCGCCACCCCAGGTGATCCGCTGGGCGTACTGGATGTCGGTGACGTAGCGGTTGGCCGGGTCCGGGTCGTCGCGGGTGTCGAAGACCGTGGCTTCCTTCTTCTCCATCACGACCATCGTGCCGCTGGACGACGGTGTGCTCTTCTTGCCCAGGCTCACCGGAATGGTGCGCACCAGCGCCCCGTCCTCGTACACCGTCATCTTCTTGTTGGCGTTGTCGACCTTCATCACCAACGACCGACCGATCTTGGCGGTGGCCTTGCGGTCCATGTCGCCGTACTTGCCGTTGCTCAGTGGCACCCCGGCCAGCGCGATCCGCACCGAGATGGTCGTGCCGGGCTTCCAGTACTCGGGTGCCCGGTAGTACGCCTGCGTACCGTTGTCGACCCAGTGCCAGGCCCCCGGCTGCGGCGGGTCGGTACGGACGAACATCCGCTTCTGCACCGCCGCCCGGTCCTTCTTCGGGATGCCCGGGTGGAACTCGGTGACCACCGGCATGGCGACGCCGTAGCTCTTGTCGTCGAAGAGGTACAGGCCGGACCCGATCGTCGACTTCGGCTTGGCCATCGTGGTGAAGTTGCTGGTGCCCTGGCTGCTCGTGCCGTCGGCCGCGCTCGCCGTCACCGTTGCGGTGTATCGGGTGCCGAACTTCAGCGGGGCGGACGGCACCCAGGCGGAACCGTCGCTGCGCAGCTTGCCCTCCACCGCGCCCCCGCCGGCCGCGGTCAGGGTGACCGCGGAAACCTTGCCGCCGTCCGGGAGTTTGGCGCTGATCTCCGTGCTCACCGGCCGGTTGTTCGCGCCGTCGGCTGGGCTCAGCGCGAGCGTCGGCCCGCTCGGCGCGCTCGGCGTGGCCGCTGTCGAGGGCGCGGACGAGCCCGGTGCGGCGCCCGCGTCTGCCGCCGGCGTCCCGCCGACGAATGTCGGCTCCTTCTGCTTGTCGCCGCACCCGGTCAGTGCCAGCGACGCCGCCAGAGTCAGAGCGCCCACCACCGCCCCGGCTCGCGTGAACCGTGTCATCCCCACCTCTGTTCTCGCGTACCTGGCGGACATCGTGCCGCATCACCGCCGCAACCCACGCCCCCGAGTTGAGCGAGCTGGCCGGTTTGGTGGTTTTTGCCCGCAAAGCTCGACCGAAGGGGGGAGCCCGGTAACCGGATTGGAGCCCGACTTCCGGGGGTGCTAATGTTTTCTCCGTTGCCGAACGAGCGCCGCTAGCTCAACTGGCAGAGCAGCGGACTCTTAATCCGCGGGTTCGGGGTTCGAGTCCCTGGCGGCGCACCCTCGGAAAGGCCCCTGGCCTGGCGTTTCACGCCGGTCAGGGGCCTTCTCTGCTTCTCTGGCGGTGGCTGGGTGCTCATGGGGTGCTCGGGAGCGGTTGGACTGCCCGGGGCCCCTCGGGATGGTGGAAGCCGACCCGGGACTGCGGACGTGATCGACTGCCGGCAGCCCGATGCCTCGTCTTGCCCGAGATCTGCGTTGGTCTGTGGCTGGTCATGGAACGACAAGCGAGCACACGGGCCGGACTCCCGTTATGGGTGGATGCCGGCAACGCCGATCCGTCGGTGGCGGCGGCCGTGCTGTTCCTTGCCGACCGCAGCGAGCGTGAGCGGGAGTTGCAGGCCGGCCTGATCCGCCGGCCCGTACGAACCAAGTTGCCGTTGATGCGCTTTCCGCCGACGAGCATGAGGCCGGTTAACGCGCGGACGGTGGTGGGTTGTCCCGTTCAGCGGCAAGGACGTCAGCGAACGGCATAGTAGCTGTGCGCGCGGCACCCAGAGTTGGACCAAGTCGCGACAGCGACCTGCAAAACGTCTACGGGGACATTCGTAGCTTGAGACTCGCCAAGCTGTGTACCACCAGGTACAGGACGAGTTCACAAATTCTAGTACGCCGGAGTACTTGACCCCAGACTGATCGTCGGGATACCGTTCCGGTGAACGTGGTCGGAAGAAGACTCGGCGGTCCCGGATCGGGCGCGCCAAAGACGATGCCCCAGGCGGCATGCCGAAGCAGAGGCGAACCTGGGGCGTACCCAGGCACTGTACCACAGCATCATGCTGCCGTGGTGTCGCGATCCGAGGGGGCTCAAGATGACTTCCACCGGCGATAACGACGATTGGATCAGCGAGGCGCTCTCCGATGCGAGGTTCGCCCCATACCTTGAGGAGTGCGGCGGCGACATTGCCACAGGGTGGCGCCTGTACACGTGGAGCATCGGCGTATCCGCAGCGTTCTATCCACTGCTGCACTTCGTTGAGATCACCCTGCGCAACGCGCTGCACCGCGAGCTGAGTGCGCGGTTCGGATGTGTGGACTGGTGGTCGGTGGCGCCGATTAACGAGCATGGGCAGCAACTGGTAAAGCAGGCGCGGGAAAAACTGTTTGGGCGTCGTTCGCCGCAGAACGCGGACGACCTGGTGGCGAAGCTGACCTTCGGCTTCTGGGTGTCACTAGTCAGTCAGACCTACGACCGCACGTTGTGGGTGCCCGCTCTGTACCGAGCGTTCCCGCACTACCGCGGGCGCCGCGACGCCTTGCATGCCGAGCTCAAGGAAGTGCTGCGGCTGCGCAACCGCGTGATGCACCACGAGCCGATCCATCGGCGTGACTTGAAGGCTGATCACGCAAAAATTTATCGGCTGTTCGGCCACATGTCGTCCGACCTGGCCGCGTCCGTGCGGTTGGTCGACCAAGTCCCGCACGCGCTGCGGTCCGTTGACCGGTGAGGATCCGTTCATGACCGAAGGCGGCCGGAAGCTGACACTCACCGACATCGCGAAGCTGGCGGAGGTCGGCGTCAGTGCGGCCAGTAACTGGCACAAGCGTCACACCGACTTCCCCCGACCCACCGTGGTGTCCGGGCAGGAGCTGTTCGCTTCCGACGAGGTCGCACGTTGGCTCAGTCAGCGCAAGATCGCCCGCAACGGCCTGCAGGCTGACGAGGCGCCGGGCACGACATACGGCGACAGGTTCATCCGCAATGGTGGTGCACCCGCACCGCGCCTTCAGGCGGAGCCGTCGCACGTCCCGGCAGAGGTCCGTTCCGACTGGACGAACAAACTATGGCGGATCATGGATCTGCTACGCGGCGACCTCGAGCTCGTGTCTGCCGTCGACCTCATCATGGCCATGCTTTACCTCCGGACAACCGATCCAGAGCTTTGGCGGGCGGTAACGGAACAGCGCTCTTGGGGAGCCGTTAACTGGATGCTGCGGGATGTGCCCTCGTGGGAGCACGAGGTGCCGCTGTTCCCCGCCGTCGCCTCGAATCTCTCCGGCGAGCAGCAGTTGATGGAAGCGATCCGGCTCTTCGACCAGATCGACTCCGACAGCGTGGGGTCAGCCTCGATGTTCGACGCCTTGCTGGAAAAGGTCAATCGCGATCTCGGCCGGCACGGCGGTCACTTCACACCGCCCTCGGTGGTGAGGTGCATGCTTGAGGTCCTCGATCCAGGAAGCACGAACACCGTCTACGACCCGTCGTGCGGGTCTGGCGAACTGCTCGTGGCAGCGGCACAGCGTGGTGTGGAGGCGCTATCCGGCCAGGCGATGAACGGACGCTCGCTCCGGATGACGCTGCTCCACCTGTCAATGCACGGCCGTGAGGCGAAGCTGCGGATGGGCGGCCCCGAAATCATGCGCGGGGCATTCGCCGCTGAACAGTTCGATGTCGTTCTGTCCAATCCACCCTTCAATGTCACGCTTCCTGACGACATTGAACAGGACGCGTGGCGGTTTGGCGCGCCGACCAAGCGCGCCGCGAACTTCGCATGGCTTCAGCTCGCAGTGCACCAGTTGAGGCCGGGCGGACGCGCCGGGGTTCTCATGCCGAATGGAACACTGTTCACCGGTGGAGTGAACGCGGAAATCCGGCGCAAGATGATTGAAGCAGGAGTGGTCGAGGGGATCATCGCATTCCCCCCAGGGCTTTTCGCAGCCACCGGAATCCCGGTGTCCCTCTGGCTTATTAGGCGACCGAAGCCTGGCGCGCCCGCACCTTCGGAGATCCTCTTCGTCGACGCCACGAGCATGGGCGCGACGAACGAGCGTGCTCAACGGGTTCTCTGTGACGACGAGGTGGCGAAGATCGTTAAGGAGTATCGCGACTGGCACGATTTCGGCCGTTCGGGAAACTTCGACCATTCAGCCGCTCTCGCTCGACCAGTGGGCATCGAGGAGATCCGGCAGAACGATTACGATCTCCAACCACGGCGGTACGTGCGCGAAGAGATCCATTCCAGTAGCTTGCAGGCAGACACGCCGTCAGCGAGGCTTGAGTCGTTGCAACGGGAGCTCGACGGGTTGGACGAGCGGGCAAAGCGGACTCGCCGCGATTTCGATACCCGTCTCGAGGCACTACACGGCTCGACCACCAGGAGTCGGCGCGAAGTGTCTCTCGGCGAAATCTGCGACGTTCACGCAGGGCCAGGCACAGTGGATCGCGAGCGCGGCCTGGCTGTGCAGGGTTGGACACCGCTCGTGCTGCCCCGCAACATCAAACGCGGCCACGTTAGCCACGAGGAGCTTGACACGGTCAAGCCCGAGACCTCCGCGAAACTCGCAAAATACATGCTCCGGCCAGGTGACATCGTCTGCGCGCGATCAGGAACGCTCGGCCGACACGGACTCGTGCGGGAGGCCGAAGGCGGATGGCTTTTGGGACCCAGCTGCATGCGCCTGCGACCCGGTGGCGAAGTTGTTCCCGAGTACCTCGTGCATTACCTGAACAGTCCCGAAGTGCACAGGTGGATCACGTCCAAATCGCGCTACTCCACCGCCATCCCGCACATCAGCGCGGCCACATTGCGAGAACTGGTCATTCCGCTGCCACCAGCTGTAGTGCAGCGGGAAATCGCAGCCACGATGGGTTCGATCGATGTGCACATCGAGCAGTACGAACGAGGCGCGTCGACCATGCAATCCTTGCGCGATCTGGTCTTTCCTTCACTGATGCAGCCATGAGCTGAGCGGCGCCTCCGGAGCAGTTTCGATCGGAACCCGCGTGTAACGCAGTAGTGGTTTGGTGATCCGCCGCGAGGGCCTCTGCAGGCATGATGCTAATGGTCTGCGGGCTGTCACCGCAGTGCCCGGCCGTAACGACGGTGGCCAGGACCTTGCGGCCCCGTTTACATACAAGATGAGTCTTGGTGGTCCACCCGCCCCGCGGACGGCCGAGCGCGTGATCGGCAGGCTCGGCAAGGAGCCCGCCGGGTGGTTCTTTCTGCCGGTCGCCGTTACGACGGGCACCGTACGCGTGTTGATGGGCGCGGCTGATCGTGGAGTCGACGCGACGGTCCAGTCGATCCGCCCGGCCGCATCGGCCCCCGAGCCGAGATGTCGGCCACGCGAATTAACGCGATCGATCGTGCGCTCGGGTGGTCGCGGGTCTGTCTGTTGAGCCGGCACATGGCGTCTTCGACGAGTGGATCGAGGAGGTTCGACGCGACTGCTGACTGGCGATGTGCCGCTCGGTGGATGGTGTCCACGATCGGCTTCCAGCTCTCGCGCCGCTTCGGTCTCGGACCTTTGTCGGTGCTCGGTTCCAACAACGGAAGCTGTTCCAACGGAACCACCCACATTGCTTAATGCAGCTACCTCGACACATTCAGCTACACGGGCTGTCTTGCATCTAGAGGGTCTGGCGCTAGCCCGCCGGGGCGAGGGGCAGCTGCCCAGCCGAATGCCGGCGTGGAGGGCTCGCCTCGATTCGTCACTTTCAGTAACCACTGTCTCAGCGTGTGGCGCTTCATCGTTGAGCCGGGAAGGCGCGTGTCAGGTGTTTCTGGCGATCGGTACCGCACTGCGGTGAACTCTGTAGATACCAACTTTTGGTGGCCCGATTTGACCGCTTCGCTTCTTTTGTCCTCCGCTCTTCGGCTGATTCATTGAACAGTGATCTCCAGAATTGGCCCCAGAACCACGGTTTGGGTATGTGGGTGCTCGCACAGCCCGCCGACGCCTCGCCCAATGGCCCATGGCAGCCGTTGCCTCCGCTCAGGGCGGTCCCGGTTTCCGATCTTCCGGTCGGAGCATCGGCCACTCTCTGTTACCGCTGTGGGAAACAGGATGTCGGACCGCCGGGGCTCGCTGGGATCATCGGGGGATGGGTGACCAGGTTGCCGCGCGGCGGTTGTCTCCACGGCGGCGGCGGATCCTGTCGTACCTGGCACAGCATGGGTCCGCGTCGACGCTGGACGTGGCGCTTGTCTGCGCGGTGTCGCGGCTGACCGCTCACCGAGACCTGGTGTGGCTGCACGAGTCGGGACTGGTGCGCCGCGAGCGCTCGGCGGAGGACCGGACCCATACCTGGTGGTACGGGGTCACGGCCGAGGGGACCGAGGTGCTCCGGCGCGCCCTGACGGCGTCGGGGCGGCCGGTTCCGTTGCGGTTGGGTCAGCGGTCCTCCGGTGTGGCGGATGCTCTGCTGTTTCTGCCGTTGGTCGAGGTGTCGCGGCGCAACCCGGGGCGGTGCGAGTTGTTCCAGTGGTTGGCGACGATGGAGACCTCGACGTGGTTGCGCCAGCACGACCTGGCGCAGCTGCGGGCCGATGGCTACGGCGTATGGCTGCAGGACGGGCGGTGCCTGCGGTTCCTGGTACACGTCGATCGTGGCCCGACCGGAGACGTTGTCGCCGAGTACGAGCGGCCGGCGTCAGGGCTGGGTGGACTGTTGGGCGGCTACCGGCGTGCGGATCGGCTGGTGCCGGTCGGGGCGGTTCTGCTGATCGCGCAGGACGTCGAGCGGGAGGAACGACTGCAGGCCGACCTGCTTCGTGGGCCGCTGCGGAACGCTGTCGCCACGACCAGGCGGCAGTTGTTGGCTCGCCACTGGCCGGACGAGCAGGTGTGGCAGGTGCCGGGCGAGAGTGGTAGGCGTTGCCTCGTCGAGGTCGGATCCTGACCGCACCCCGTAACGATGCCTTGGCCGCCGCCAGCCCTCTGGTCTGACGAGGTCAGTGGCGTGGTGCTGGAGTCAGCGGCGTCGTGCTGCCCTGCTAGCCCTACGCTGGCGGCATGAGGGAACCAGCGCGGACCGGACTTGGTAGGTGCTGATGAACCGGCATGCAGCGGCACCTGCCGAGGCGATCCCTGACGCGATCCGGGCCGATGTGGAGACGCTGTGGCGCTACCACGACATGCGCCACGAGTTGCGCCCGTGCGACGTGGGGATCGGGTTGGGCAGTCACGATCTCGGCGTGGCCGTCATCGCGACGCGCTTGTTTCACGAGGGACTGTTCCCAAGGATCGTGTTCACCGGCGCGAACGCCCCGACGACCGTTGAGCGGTTCCCGCGTGGAGAAGCAGTGCACTACCGCGGATACGCCATCGAGCAGGGCGTACCCGCGGAAGCGATTCTCGTGGAGCCGCGTGCCACGAACACCGCCCAGAACCTGGAGTACTCGCGTCAGCTCCTGACCGAACACCGGATCCCGGTGAAGTCGGTGCTGATCATGTCGCGGCCCTACCAACAGCGTCGGGCCTACGCCACCTGCAAGCTGATGTGGCCGGAGGTCGATGTGGTGTGCGCGTCGAACCCGCTCGAACTGGACGACTACGTGAGCAGCATCGGCGACCCGCGGCGGGTGGTGGACATGCTGGTAGGCGACACGCAGCGGATCGAGGTGTACGCGGAGCGCGGGTTCGCGATCCCGCAGGAGATTCCGGACGAGGTGCGGAGGGCGTTCGGGCGACTGGTCGCGGCTGGCTATACGAGCCGGCTGATTTGAGCCCAGCTACCAGCGCGGTCCTCCCGACCGGACGCCCATCCGGTCGCTGAGTTCGACGGCCAGTCGGGGTGGCCGGGGGCGGGTGAGGATGTCGCGGACGAGGTCGCGGGAGAGCTGGTGGTAGCGCACCTGGTCAGGGCCGATGACCTCGGCCTCCAGGAGTGCCGTGAGCGCGTCGTCGATGCGGTTCCACCGGGCAAGGGCCCGGGCGGTTTCGATGGCGTGCCGAACCTGCCGCTCGACGGGCACGGTGCTGGTGTCGAGTGTGGCGCCGATGGCGATGGCGCGCTGCACGTCGCCGAGTTCCATCGCCACGGTCGTCTTGTGGATCGACACGTTGGTCGGCCCGAAGGCGGTCCAGACGTGGTTGCCATCGGCGCCGAGCCGCTGTGCGGCGGCATCGGCCTCGGCGATGTGGGTGTCGGCGGAAGCGCGGTCGTCGTCTCGGGCGGCGGCCAGCGCGCAGACGAGGTGCAGGCTGCCGTAGACCGACAGCAGCTGCGGAGTGGGGTTGGCGAGCCGTGGTTCCAGGAACTGCGCCGCCGTGGCGGCGAGGCCACGAGCCTGCGCATATTCGCCGATGGACGCCAGCGAGTGCGCGGCGGAGCGGCTGAGCGAACCGATGACGACGTGATCGTGGCTGGCGTTGGCGGCGGCCAGTCCACGGCTGGCGGCGGTCCACGCGAGGTCACCTTCGCCGAGCTTGGTGAGGAACAACGCGGCGAGCTGGTGGGCGTAGGCGGTCATCGCGTGCGCTCGCTGGCCATCGTCACCGTCGTACGCCTCGGTGGCGGTGAGGCAGTCGTGGATGAGGTAGGGCAGCCGGCGGGCGAGGGTGCCGTATCGCGAATGCTGGTAGGCGGTCCAGATCTCGGCGACGTCGTTCTCGATCTCGCGCAGGGCGGGGGCCTCGACGTCCCCCGTGCTGGCCAGCGTCGGCGCGAGGTGACGATAGTCGTGAAGCGCGGCCCGCAAGGCCGGGATGGTCTCGCGCCCTGAGTCGTCCGACCACTCGAACAGGCTCGGCGCACCGATCAGGTCGCCGAGGGACACGTCGAGGGCTTTGGCGATCGCGCGTATGACCGACAGCCGGTCGAGGTCGGCGCGGTTCGTTTCGACCTTGCGTAACCACTCCTGGGTCTTGCCGACCAGACCGGCCAGCACCTCCTGGGAGAGGCCTCGTCGACGCCGGTAGAAGGCGACGCGCTGGCCGATGGTCATGTCGTCCGTCATCCCTCGCACACCATCACCCTGCCCGTTGGAGCCCGCCGGACCCGGTACGGATTTTCCCGGTCCTCCGTACGGACCGCCCCTACGTTCAGTTCACCCTAGGTCACCGGCGTGTGTCGATGCCGGTGTCCGGATGACTAACAGGGAGCTGCAGATGGAGGGATCGATGGACGGCGCGCCACTCCACGGCTTGGGCCGCTGGCTCGGCCCGTCCTGGAACGAACTGTCTCGGTGTTCTCCCCGCCTGCGTACCGCCATGAGGGCTGCGTGGGTGGGTGATCGGCGGCCTGCTCCCAGCCGCCGTGATGCGGCGGCGGGCTCGCCATTCCCCCGGCGAGCCCGCCGCTCATCGTTCTTGGTGGGGGTGGACGCATGACGGTGTACGTCTCGCGTAATGCGATGGCCAGCCAGTCCCGGCGCCCCGAGCCCAGGTGGACGTCCTCGCAGGGGCAGGTGCGGCGCGCTGATCCTCCGCTGCTCACCTTCGTGTGGCGTCGGCTGTTCGAGCAGCAGGCCCGCGAGGGCGGTCGCCGGTGACCGGGCAGCAGCGCCGTCTCGCGGCGAACCGGCTCGCGCCAGCCGAGGTGGAACATCTGCCGATGCGCCCGCTGTGGCTGTGCCGCCGGTGCGGGCAGCCATGGCCCTGCGGCGCGGCGAAGCTCGCGCTCCTCGCCGAGTACCGGGAAGAGCCGGTGAGCCTGTTCCTCTACCTGGCCGGCTGCCTGCACGATGCGATCGACGACCTGCATCGGCTCAACCCGAGCGTCACGGGCAGCGCCGCCGACATGTTCGACCGGTTCCTCGGCTGGCCCGCCCGCCGCACCCACGCCTAGCGCGCCAGTACCACCACGGCCGCCAGCTTCGAAGAGGCCTCCTCGTGAACGGCATCGGCCTCATCAACGCTACCGGCCAGCCGGCGGTCGCCGGCAGCTTCCACACCCTGGTCGTGCAGCCGACGATCTTCTGCAACCTCGACTGCACCTACTGCTACCTGCCCGACCCGAGATCCCTCCGCCTGATGAGCAGCGCAGTCGCGCAGGCTTGCGCCAAGTCGATCGCCCAGCAGGACAGCGGGCATGAGCGGCTGGTACGCCGCCCATGACGTCCTGGACTGGCCCGACGAACTCGTCCTACCCGAGACCACCGGACTGAACGAGGCCGTCAAGACCATCGCTGCCGTCGCTGGGCTACCCCAGACCGGACGCGACGACGACCTGCTCCCGGACGTTCTGTCCCCGTAGAGCAGCTCAGCCGGCTACCGGTGTCGCCGTTGCGGCGCACCGTTCGCCAACATCAGTTTCGAGTGGCCAGACAGCCCGTCGACTGCGACGGTATGGAGCTCGCCCTACCGCGCCCGGCTGAGCCAGCTCTCGATGACTGTGAAGTCGTGCTCGGTCAGCCCGCGACGTGGGTCGACCCGATGCAGCAGGGCCGGGGCGTGGTGATGAGTCAATACCCACTGCTGATCGGCGTGAGAGATCTCGTCGTCGACCCAGACGAAGGGGCGTCCGTGCGCCCACTCGACCAGCCCACGGGTCTTCCAGTGCAGGACGCCAACCTCGTCAGAGTCGGGCCAGTCCACGACCGGCAGGGTCGGTAGCCCGAGCAGGGGCGCGAGCACGTCGTTCGCGTCGCTCGTCCAGGTCGTCGCCCACACCAGATCACATGGCAGGGCCTTCAGCCGGCGGCCGTGCTCTGGATCGACCTTGTGCAGCAGGGGATGGGCGTCGGCCGGTAGGACCGCTCCCTGGGTGTGGCCATGCGGCCTGCCCGGCTGAGCCGCCCTGGGTGTGCCGAACGGGATGAGGGTGCCGTCCACGTCAAGGAACAGCAATGGACGCGACGCAGGGTCGGACATGACCCCAGAGGCTAGCCCTCACCCCGCCAACGGCTACCTCCGCGCTCGGCGAGAAGCAGACGCCCGCACCGCCTTCCCAAGGCCATTCGTCTCGCTGCTGCTCCGTGCCGGCAGGCGTGCGCCTCCGACGGCGACCACGGCAGGGGCGGTGCCGGGTGCATCTCACCGGATCCTTTTCGCTCCGGCGGCCCGGAGACCCGACGACGCCAGCAACACCACAATTCACACCCTCAATCAAGGAGTTCTCGTGCTTCCGCCGACACCTTTACCTACTGCCGTAGGCATTGGCAGTGACGAGTTCCGGCTTGGTCCCCGTTCGGGGGTCGGGCTTGGCGTCAGCGTTGACGTCAGTCTTCAGCCGGACCCCCGAACGGACCCCCTGTTTCCTCTCACACCGCAGGTCAGTCCGTCTGTCAGCGCCGTCGGCTTGTCCTGCGACAGACCCTGCCTGGTCTCGGGTCTCTCCCCCTGGGGCTGGCATCCGCTACCCGGAGAGGAGGTGGTAGCCGGTGGATGATCCGGTCCTTCGGGTCCAGTCCCAGCTGACCGGCCGTGACCGTGTGCTGCTGGGCTGGTTGTACGACCACGGCGTGTTGACGTCGTTCCAGATTGCGACCGCCCTGTTCCCGTCCCTCGATTTCTGTCAGCGGCGGCTGCGGACCCTGTACCGATTGCGGCTGGTGGCCCGGTTCCGGCCACAGCGCGCCGACGGCGGCTCGTACCCGTACCACTACGTGATAGATCAGCTCGGCGCTGAGGTCGTCGCGGCCAGCCGGGACGAACGCCCACCCCGGCGCGACCACGCCCGGGTGGAGCGGCGACGCTGGACCTCGACCCGCAGCCTCGGCCACCGCCTTGGGGTGAATGGCTTCTTCACCGACCTGGCCGGGCACTCCCGGACCCATCCGGGCACCGGCTTGGTGGAGTGGTTGCCGGAGGCGGCATGCCAGCGCGCCGGAACGTTCACCAGCCGGCAGGATCCGGGGCTGGTGCGGGCGTATCAGCCGCGGGTGCGCCCAGACGGCTACGGGCGGTGGGTCGAGAACGGTGTCGAGGTGCCGTTCTTCGTCGAGTACGACACCGGCGCCGAGCAGTTGTCGATCCTGGCCGGCAAGGTGGACGGCTATCAGGAGCTGTTCGGGACGCTCGGGCGGATGTGGCCGGTGCTGTTCTGGCTGCACTCGGCCGCCCGGGAGCGCAACCTACGCCGCGTGCTGGCCGACGTGCCGCTGCCGGTGCCGATTGCTACCGGGGCCCGTGACCACGCCGTGACGGCCGGCCTGGGCCCAGCGGAGGCGGTGTGGGCCGTGGCCGGCGGGGAAGGGCAGCGGCTGCGGCTGGCTGATCTGGCCGGTTACGTCGTTGACGTCTCCAGCCGGGCGGGTGAGGCCGCGTGATTGGCGACGGCACGACGGCGGCGGACAGTACCTCCACTGCGGATCGGACAGCAACGGCCGGCGTCTGTCACGGATCTGTCGTGAGCAGTTCGGCCGATGCTGACAGATCTGTGAAAGCACCAAACGTCCGCTCCCACAGCCGCGGGACCGCATCCCGGTCCCGCGTCTGCGGCGGGCGGTCCGCGGTGAGCGTGCGGTCCCCGTCTCGATGGTTGCCTGACGCCGGGTCGGTCCGCCATCCGATCCGGCCTCTTGTGACAGGCGGACGGGTCATTATTCCGGTCTGGGTCGAGGAGGTGATGGGCCACGACGGCACCGGCCATTGACCCGAACGCGGGGCTGCGGGGTAGCCGCGTCGAGGGCGTCGTCCAGGTCGTCATCATGCTGGCCATTGGCGGCGCAGCCGGAGCGGCCAGCTTCACCCACGTGCACAACGTAGCCGCCGCGCACGGCCAACCCGGCTGGCTGGCCTGGGCCGACGCGATCGTCCTGGAGCTGATGTCCATCGCCTCCGGCCTGGAACTACGCCGCCGCAAACGCGCTCACACCTCCACCGTGTTCCCGGCCACCGTGCTGGCGTGTGCGGTCACCCTGTCTCTAGCGGCGCAGGTCGTCGAGGCCGAACCCTCGGTCATCGGCTGGATCACCGCCGCCGTACCCGCGCTCGGTTTCCTCGTCATGGTCAAGATCGCCCTCGGCCGGACCAGCACCGCCACGCCCGCCCCTGCCCTGGCGGTTGTGGACAGCCGACCGGATGAGGCCGGATCGACCCGTCCGGACAGCGGACCTGACGAGAACGTGCGGTCCGCCGTCACGGCGGGGGAGCGGTCCAGCAACCGGACCGTCCGCTCATCGGATGCTCGTCGTCACGGGGGCGGACGGGAACGGCGGCAGCGAACGGACCGGGGACCGTCCCGCGCGGTGACCGAGCTGCTGCCAGCGGCGCGAAAGGTCCGGGACCGGCTCTCCGCAGACGGCCAGGCACTCACCCGGGCAGCGCTCGCCGAAGCCCTCCGCACAGCCGGTCACACCGTGTCCAACACCCGAATATCCGAACTCCTCAAGACCCTCAAGGTCGAGTCGTCGGCACCACCCGGACTGATCGTGAGCCCGGTCATGCCGACCAACCCGACGTCACCGCCTCTGGCACCGGAGCGGCGCGATGGTGGCGGAGCAGCCACCCCTGCGCCGGTCGACCCCGACAGGGCTACCCCGCCCCTACCGCACAGCCATCCCATCTCATAACCAGGAGAAGCCTGATCATGAACAGCCCAACGAACCCCGCTGACCAGACAACCCGCACGACGACCGACAGAACCACCGCGCCCAGCGTCGGGCAGGTGTGGACGATCGACCGCATCCGTGCCCTCGGCGTGACCACCACCCTCGCCACCACCGCCTCGGTGCTCGGGATCAGCCGATCCCAGGCGTACCGGCTCGCCGCCACCAACCAGTTCCCTATACCGCTGATCCGGGCCGGCAGCCGCATCATCGTGCCGGTCGCCGCGCTGCTCCACCTCCTCCAACCCGACCCCGCCGCAGCCGGCGGCGGCGGGCGACTTGAAGCCGACGCGAAGGTGAGCGTGGATGCGATGACCCCGCCGCCAGCGGATTCCACCCGACACCGCTGGCGGCACCATACGAAGCATCCAGGAGACGATGAGTGAAGGGATCCACCTTCAAACGCTGCGGCTGCCGCGACAGCGTCACGGGCCGGCGACTGGGACGCTCCTGCCCCCAGCTTCGCCGGCCCGGCGGCGGCTGGTCCCGCACCCACGGCCACTGGCACTGGCAGATCGAAATGCCCGCCCGCGCCGACGGCACCCGCCGCCCACTGCGCCACGGCCCCTACGCCACCCAGGCCGACGCCGACGCCGTCCTCGACCGCATCCGCGCCGTGCTTGCCGTCCCCGACCCCACCGACCCGCACACCACCGTCAAGACCGGTGACCTCATCGAAACCGCCGTCAAGACCGGCGCGCCCGTCCCCAACCCGGATCAGGTCCGGCGGGCGCTGCACCTGGACATCACTCCCACCGAACTGCCCACGATGCAGGCCTACCTGACCGACTGGCTCGCCGGACGCAAGAACATCAAGGCAGGGACCCTGCGCTCCTACGAAGGGCACATTCGGCTGTACCTGGTCCCGTACCTCGGCCACCTGCGCATCGACCGGCTCCGTCCCGGCCACATCGACGCCATGTACGACGCCATCGCCGAACGCAACACCACCATCGCCACCCTGCGCGCTAGCCGCGACCCCGCCAGCCGCGACCAGGTCAAGAACCAGCGGATCGTCGGCAACCGGACCCTGCACGTCATCCACGCCACCCTGCGCAAGGCCCTCAACGACGCGATGCGCCGCCACCGCTACATCGACACCAACCCCGCCCTCATGGTCGAACTACCCACAGCCCGACCACCCAAGCCCACCATCTGGACCGACCAACGCATCCGCAGTTGGCGCGACACCGGCAAGACCCCCAGCCCCGTCATGATCTGGACTCCCGAGCACACCGGCAGATTCCTCGACCACACCCACGACGCCGGCGACCGGCTCTACGCCCTCTACCACCTCATCACCTTCACGGGCCTGCGCCGAGGCGAAGCTTGCGGCCTGCACTGGGACGACCTCGACCTCGACGCCGCCACCCTCACCGTCAGCTGGCAACTCGTCCAGCACGGCTGGGCCACCGCCATCGACACCCCCAAAACCACCGACAGCGAGGCTGCGGTTGCTCTCGACACCGAGACCGTCGCCGTCCTACGCGCTCAACTCGCCCGGCAACACCGCGAACGCCTCGCCGCCGGTGCCGCCTGGACCACCACCGGGCTCGTGTTCACCACGCGTACCGGTGGGCGGCTCCACCCTGCCGACGTCACCGACCACTTCCACCACCTCGCCAGGCAAGCCGGGCTGCCACCCATCCGGCTTCACGACCTTCGACACGGTGCCGCCACCATGGGCCTCGCCGCCGGTGTTCAGATGAAAGTCATCTCCAACCGGCTCCGCCACTCCAGCCCACACTTCACCGCCAAATTCTACGGCGCCGTTCTCCCCGAACTCTCCCACGCCGCCGCCGAAGCATCCGCGTCGGTCGTTCCGCGTCGACGTGGCGCTATACGTCCGGCCTAACTGTCGTTTAATTGACCGACTACGTTACGTCGGGCACTGCGGCAATAGGCCGTCCTGCTCTGTCTCAGGTGAAACCGGTCGTAGCTGATGAAACTTCCGCTTCAATGGGGCGGCCTCATGGTCAACCATGCCTGTGCCGGCGATGTGGCACCTCAGCCTCCTCTGGCAGGATGGGTCAGCGCTGCCTGCCAGCGTCGATGATGAAGCGTGTGCGATGGGGGATAGGCGTGCGGGAGGACAGCCGGTTGTGGCACGAGGTCACCCCGTCCGAGTTCCTGCACGAGCGGGAAGGGCTGGCGCACCTGCGCGAGCTGCTACCCGACCGCAGCCCGTTCCATGCCTGGACGAACTTCGAGTTTCGTGACCGAGACGGCAAATGGTACGAAGTCGACGCCCTAGTGCTCGGAGAACGCCGGCTGCACCTCGTCGAGCTGAAGCACTACCAAGGCACGATCACCGGCAATGCGTACCGTTGGCAGCGCGGCGGGCGGAGCGAGGATTCGCCGCTGCTGCTCGCGCGTCGCAAGGCCCAGCGACTCAAAGGCGTGATCACCGACGCGCTGCGCCAGCTGCAGCCGAACTTGGACTCCCGGCACATCCCCTACATCCAGCACAGCGTGTTCCTGCACGCACCCGACGGGCGGTGCGCGCTGCCGCCCAGCGAGGCCACCGACCTGTTCGGCCGGGATGACCAGCAGGCGCGTAGTGGGCTGCCCAGCATCGCCCAGCGGCTGCTGGAGCCGCCGCTGCCCGGCGGGCGGGCCGGATTGATCGACCAGGACGATTTGCTGGTGGCCCTGTTCGAGCGGATCGGCTTCGCCCTGCGCCGGGAGCGGGAGGTGGGTTCTTGGCGGCTGGTCGGCCCGCCTCTGGCCGAGGGGGACGGCTGGCAGGACTGGCCGGTGGAGCATCGGCTGGCCCGCCGCGATCAGGCCAGAGTGCGCTTTTTCGTCAGCCGGCCGGGTGCCTCCGAGGCCGAACGGCGGGGCATCCACCAGCTCGCCGAGCGCGAGTACGCGCTAACCAGTCGGCTGCACCACGACTGGGTGCTGTGCCCGCGTGACCTGGTCGAGGACGAGCTGGGGGTGGGGCTGGTTTATCCCCGTGACGACGATTTTCGCAGGCTGGACCTGTGGCTCGACGACCACGGCGACTCACTGACGCTGGTCAACCGGGTGCTCATGATCCGACAGCTCTCAGAGGCGCTGGCCTACGCCCACCGCCACCACGTGGTACACCGCGGCCTGACTCCGGCTGCGGTTCTGGTGCACCGCAGCGGTGACGAGATTGAGGTACGGCTGGGTGACTGGCAGGTCGCCGGGGCCGACAAAGCCGGGGCCAGCCGCACCCCGGGCGGCAGCCCCGTCTCGGGGGAAGTGGCCACCCGCCTATTCGCGGCACTCGAGGGGCGTGCGGCTGCGGACCCCGAACAGCAGCGGGCGCACGCCTACCTTGCCCCAGAGGGGCGCTGGAACCGCGACGCTGACCGGGTCCGGCTGGATGTGTTCGCCCTCGGCGCGATGGCTTATCACATCGTGGCCGGGCGTCCGCCGGCCGGTAGCGCCCTCGACTTGCGGGACCGGCTGACCCGCGACGGCGGTCTGGACCTAGTGGCCGATGTGCCCGAAGTGCCTGCGAGCCTGCGGCAGCTCGTGCTGAATGCAACCCGGCCGGTGGTCGGAGAGCGGCTCAGCGATGTGCAGGCATTCCTCGCCCAGCTCGATCAGGTAGACCGGGAAACCCAGGCGAGCGCCGCCGGGGTGGTGACAGACCCGCTGGAGGCTGCCCCTGGCATGCTGCTTGGCCAGCGGTTCGAGCTGGTGGGCCGGCTGGGCTCGGGCTCGACCGCAGTCGGGATGCTGGTGGCTGACCGGGCGGCCGGTGGCGAGCGCCGCGTGCTCAAGGTAGCGCTCGACGACACCGCGGCGGCCCGTCTGCAGGGCGAAGCCGAGGTGCTGACGGCGCTGGCGAAGGTCAACCATGCGCGGCTGATCCGCCTGGTGGAGCCGGAGCCGCTGCGGGTGGGCAACCGCACCGCCTTGTTGCTAGAGAGCGCGGGTGAAACCACGCTCGCGGGGGTCCTGCGGGAGCGGCCTCGACTGTCGCTGGACCTGCTGGAGCGTTACGGCACCGACGTGCTGGAAGCGGTGGTGGCGCTCGACAAGGCCGGCGTCGACCACCGCGACATCAAACCGGCCAACCTGGGGGTACGCGAGCAACGAAGCGACCGGGCCAAGCACCTTGTGCTGTTCGACTTTTCGCTGTCGCGGGCCGGCGCCTCGGCAATCGAGGCCGGCACCCCGCCGTACCTCGACCCGTTCCTCGGCACGGCAGCCCGGCCCACCTGGGACTCAGCCGCCGAACGGTACGGGGCCGCAGTCACCCTCTTCGAGATGGCCACCGGCCAAGCACCCCGCTATGGCGACGGCCGCTCCAACCCGGCCGTGATCCCCGACGAGGCCACGATCGATCCCGGCCTGTTCGACCCGAGCGTGGCCAGCGCGCTGGTCGACTTCTTTCGCCGCGCACTGCGACGGGACGCCCGCGAACGCTTTCACACCGCGACGGAAATGCTGGGCGCGTGGCGTTCCGTCTTCACCCACCCGGCCACAACAGTTCCCAAGGACGCCGACGATGTCGCGGCGGCGGCCCGGCCCTCGACCCCGCTGGCGGTGTCCGGCCTGTCGGCTCGGGCCCTGTCGGCGCTGGAGCCACTGCGGCTGAACACCGTCGGCGACCTCGCCGCCGTCGACCCCGGGCTGTTGTCGCGCCTGCGTGGCGTGGCCGACCCCACACGCCGGGAGGTCCGCAGCCGAGCCAAGCAGTGGCGGGAGCGGTTTGGCCCGACCACTGGTCGCGTGCCGATGCCGGACCGAGCCGCCGCAGACCCGATCGCCGACCCATCCAGCGCAGCAGACCTGCTGCTGCGGGTGGCCCGTACCCCCACCCGTCAGCGGTACGTGGGGCGGCTGCTGGGCCTGGACGACGACGCGTCCGCCACCGACGCGTTCGCATCAGTGACCGACCTCGCCCCCGTTCTCGGCCTCGGCGGGCAGCCGCAGGTGTCGCGGGTGCTGGCCGACCTGCAGGAGACCTGGGCCGCCGACGCCGCCGCCCGGAGCCGGCTGGATGCAATCCTGGGCCGGGCCTACGAAGTCCTCGCAGGCCTCGGCGGCCTCGCACTCGCCGATGAAGTCGCCGCAGCACTGGCAACAGAGCCGGGGGAACGGCGGTCGGTCCGGATTGTCGCCGGGCTGCTGCGCCTGGCCCTCGACCGCGCCGAGATCGTGGAGCGGGGCGGCGGTGATGCGCCGCCGATCGTGCGACGCCGGCGCGGGGGCGGCCGAGGGCATCTTGTGGCCACCGAGCCGGCTCTGCTCGACATCGCCGACGCGCTAGGCGGGCGCGCGAACGACCTAGTCACTCGGGCCGTGGACTCCGGCGAAGACATCGTGCCGGTGGGTCGGGCGGCGGCACGGTTGCGTTCGGCTTGGCCCTCCGGATCGGCCGCACCGGACGACGTCCGGCTGGTTCGGATTGCGGCGCGGCTGTCCACTCGGGCTGCCGCGTCGCGCCGGGGTGAGCTACATGATCGCGGCCTCGACCCAGCCGCCGCCGTCCGGATCGCCCTCGGCGGACTGGCCCCCTCGGAGCAGCTGACAGTGCAGGACCTGGCCGATCGGGTCCGCGCCCGCTTCCCCGACCTGCCGGCGCTGCCCGCCAGACCGCGGCTGGACCGGGTGGTCAGCGACGCTGGGCTGCCGCTGCGCTGGGACGGCGAGCACTACGCCGTGCCGTCCCGCCGCAGCGACACCACGCTGGCCAGCCGCGCATCGGTGGTGGCCATCGAAGTCGCCACCGCCGCCAGAAACGCCGCCACCGAGGAGGACGCGAGGCTCGTCGACAGCGTACGCAGCCGCGCGTTCCTGGCCCTCGGCGTCGCCCCACAGCGGCTCGATGCCGCCGCCCGAACTCTGGCCGAGCGGCACCACGCGCGGGTGGTCAACGTGACGTCGATCCTGCTCGCCGCCCTGCGCGAAGAGGCCGGCCGCCGCGGCGTCTCCTGGGACGCGGTACGCGCGGCCGATGCTGCCGAGGCGGGCAGCCGGCCGGCACAGGGCCTCGCGGCTCTGGTCCGTAGCGTGATCCCCGAAGTCGAGGTCGCGATCGCCGAGGCCGCCGACGACGTGGCCGAGGCCACCCGACCAGTACTGGTCACCGACGCCGCGCCGCTGGCCCGGTATGGGCACGCCGAGGTGCTAACCCGGTTGGCCGATCCGACGACGCGCCGCCGGCAGGCGGTATGGCTGCTGCTGCCCGAGATCCCTGGGACCGGTGCGGCGTTGGACGGCATGCCGCTGCGGCTGGGCCATGGCGGGCAGTTCCTGCGACTCGACGACGATTGGCTGCGCGCACCGACGGTGGAAAAGGAGAAGGCATGACGGCTGAGGAGCGCCTGACCGGCGAGCTACGCGCCGAGTTGAAGGCGGTGGAGGACGACCTGCGCCGCCGGGTCGCTATTCAGCCGACGGTGGATCGGGCATGGCGTGACCAACACCAGGAGGCCCTGCAATGCGGGCGCACCGCGGCGTCCTGGCAGGAGTGGTCCGATGATCGTGTCACCCAGGCGGCCGTCGCCTGGATCCTAACCACCGTGTTCATCCGGTTCGCCGAGGACAACAAGCTCGTCAAGCAGGTGTGGATCTCCGGACCGAAGGAGCGCCGGCAGGAGGCGCTGACTGCCCAGGCCGAGTTCCTGCGCAACGAGGCGCGGACCAACCCGGACGTCACCGACCGGGAGTGGCTGCTGCATGCCATCAAGTACTTGGCGGGGATGCCGGCCACCCGGGAACTGGTGGACGAGATATCGGCCCTGTGGCTGGTCACCCCGTCCGGCGACGCGGCAGCCCGCCTGCTGGCCTTCTGGCGGGAGCGCGACGAGGACGGCGAGCTGATGCGCGACCTGTCCGACGAGTCGCTGAACACCCGCTTCCTCGGCGACCTGTACCAGAACCTGTCTGCTGAGGCGCAAGAGAAGTATGCCCTCAAGCAGACGCCAGTGTTCGTCGAGAAGTTCATCCTTGACCGCACCCTGGAGCCGGCCCTGAACGAACGTCCGCTGGACGGTTTGAAGTTGATCGATCCGACCTGCGGGTCCGGGCACTTCCTGCTCGGGGCGTTCGCCCGGCTGCGTGAGCGCTGGGAGCGGAATGCTCCGGGGATGGAGCGGCGGGCCCGTGTGCAAAAGGCGCTCGACGCCATCCACGGCGTGGACCTGAATCCATTCGCGGTGGCGATCGCCCGCTTCCGACTCACCATCGCCGCGATGCAGGCGTCGGGCGACGAAATGCTGGAGAACGCGCCGGCGTTCAACTACCACCTGGCTGTCGGCGACTCGCTGCTGCACGGCCTTGACCAGCTTGAGATCGAGTACGGCGCGGAGTACAGCGCCGACCGCACCGCGGCCACGTACGCCTACCCGACCGAGAACCTGGCGGCTCTGCAAAAGATCCTGGGAAACGGCCGATATGACGTGGTGGTCGGCAACCCGCCGTACATCACCGTTAAGGACAAGGCGCTGAACAGGGAGTACCGCCGGCGATATCGGTACTGCAAAGGCAAGTATGCGTTGACGGTGCCGTTCATGGAGCGGTTCTTTGATCTTGCCAAGGCCGGAGAGCGGCCGGGCTGGGTCGGCCAGATCACCAGCAACTCCTTCATGAAACGTGAGTTCGGTGGCCCGCTGATTGAGGAGTTCATCCCGACGAAGGACCTACGATTTGTCATCGACTCCGAGGGCGCGTGGATTCCGGGTCACAACACGGATGGGACTCCGACGGTTATTCTGATCGGCGTAAATCGACGCCCAGTAACGGGAGTTGTGCGGGCCGTTTTGAGCAAAGGGCTTCGAGAAACGCGTTCATATGGCGACGCGGGGAAGGGGCCATATTGGACCTCAATTGCCGAGCATCTGGATGAAGGCGGGTTCGAAAACGAATGGGTGAGCATCGCAGACCTCGACCGCAAGCTGCTCGCAAGTCATCCCTGGTCCCTTTCCGGTGGCGGTGCCATCGAGCTTCAGAGTGCCATCGAGGGCGCTTGTTCTCTGCGGTTGGCAGATGTGATCGCGGGCCAAGTAGGTTTCGCAAGCTTTCCGGGTGCTGATGATGCCTTCCTTGCGCCAAGGCACTCTCTGCGCAGGGATCAAGTGCCAGATGAGTTAGCTCGACAGGCCATAACCGGAGACGTAGTCCGGGACTGGTCGGTGACGGAGGGTGATTGGGCGCTCGCTCCTTACGACGAGAAGGCCGAACTCGTTCCCATCGCGGGGCAGCCATGGCTTCGTCGGCAGTGGCCATATAGGACCACACTAGGTTCAGTAACGGGCTTCGGTGGGGTCACCAAGGCCAAAGCCGGAGAACCATGGTGGAACTGGTATCGCTGGGTAGCCTCGCGTTACCTGCGACCAATGTCGATTACATTTGCGGAGGTGGCAACCCACAACCATTTCGCGCTTGATTTTGGTGGGAGGGTATTCAACCGTACTGCACCCGTCATAAAGCTGCCCGAGGGGGCGTCGGAAGACGACCATCTAGGTCTTGTGGCGATTCTTAACTCCTCAACTGCCTGTTGCTGGCTCCGCGATAGGACTAAGCCAAAAGGTGGCGCCGCTGACCAAGCTTGGCAAAGGACGTACCAGTTCAATGGGTCGAACGTGGAAGAGTATCCGCTGCCTCCCAGCTTGCCTATCCAAAGAGGGCGGGCGCTTGAACGGCTCGCCCGGCGGCTCAGGGAGTTGACGCCGGAGGCGACGGTGGATGCGCGAACTCCAACTCGCGACTTGCTCGACAAAGCGCGACGCGATTCCGAAGTCGTGCGGGCTGAAATGGTCGCGCATCAGGAGGAACTCGACTGGGGAGTCTATTGGCTCTACGGCCTTGTCGACGAGGATCTCACCTACCCTGGTAACGACCTGCCCGGCCTGGTGCTCGGCGAGCGGGCCTTTGAGATTGGGCTGGCTCGCCGCGTAGGCAAGGGTGAGGAGCAGACGGCCTGGTTCGAGCGACATCGCTCCACCCCGATCACCACGACTCCCGAGAACTGGCCGGTGGCGTACCGCGACCTTGTGCATCGGCGGATCGGTCTCATCGAGTCACACCCATACCTGAAGCTGTTGGAGCGCCCGGAAAATAAGCGGCGATGGGCGGCCGATCCGTGGGAGAAGCAGGAGGAGCGTGCCCTGCGCCGGTGGCTATTGGACCGACTCGAAGACCGACGTTTCTGGTTCGACCGGGCTGGTGCCCCCATCCCGCGCAGCATCGCTCAGCTCGCCGACAACGTGTCGCGTGACGCCGAGCTTGTGTCGGTGCTGACGTTGTGGGAGGGCCGCCCCGATGTGCAGGTGGCGGCGAGCCTGCAGCGGTTGTTGGCCGAGGAGGCGGTGCCCTACCTGGCCGCCTATCGGTACGCGGAGAGCGGCCTGCGCAAGCGGGAAGCGTGGGAGCACACCTGGGCGTTGCAGCGCCGAGAAGACAATGGCGAAAAGTTCGGCAGCGGCCCGGATGACCCGCCAAACCCAGTGCCGCCGAAGTACGCCTCGGCCGACTTTTCTCGCAAGGAGTTCTGGGCGCATCGAGGCAAGCTCGACGTGCCAAAGGAGCGATTTATCCTCTATCCCGACGCGGGTCGGGACAACGATCCCACCCCGGTGCTCGGCTGGGCCGGTTGGGACCACTCCCAGCAAGCGTTCGCGCTTGACCAGTTGCTGAGGTGGCGGGAGGCCGAGGGCGCGCCGGACGAGAAGCTGATCCCGCTGGTGGCCGGCCTCGCGGAGCTGCTGCCTTGGGTGGAACAGTGGCACACTGAAGCGGACGCGTTCTATGGCGGGGTATCGGCGGCGGAGTTCTTCCACGAGCAGCTCGACCTGCGTAGCCGACAAGTGGAGCGCACGCGCGAGCAGCTGGCCGCCTGGCGCCCGGCCCCGCTCCACCGTGGTCGTGGACGAAAGGCGAAGACGGCATGAGCATCCTGCTGCGAGACATTATTCGCATCCCGGAGACTGCCGGTGCCGACGATTACGTGCTGCGGCTGACCGAGGGAGTCGGCGCGGGCCGGCTGGCTCGGACCGTCAAGGAGTACGTGGTCACCGACGCGTTGGCCGAGGCATTCGACTCCGCGCTCGGGCTGGTCGCGTCTGCGATCCAGGACGACCAGAGCCGGGCGGCGTTCCTCTCCGGCTCGTTCGGTTCCGGCAAGAGCCATTTCATGGCTGTCCTGTACGCGTTGCTCGGCGGGGAGCCGGCCGCCAGGGCGATCCCGGAGCTGCAGCCCGCAGTCGCGCGGCATGATTCGGTGCTGGCAAACAGGAAGGTCCTGCGACTGGCGTTCCACTTTTTGGAGGCGCGCAGCATCGAGGAGACGATCCTCGGCGGGTACGTGGCCCAGATCCTGGCGCTGCATCCGGGATGCGACCTGCCGGCGGTGCATCGCAGCGATGCGGTGCTGGCCGATGGTGAGCGGATGCGCAAGCGCCTCGGGGACGATGCGTTCCTCGCTGGGCTTAACGAGCACGTGACGGCGGCGGACGAGTGGTCCGGTGTGCTGGAGGGGGACGAGCCATGGACGGCGGAGTCCTACGACGCCGCGCGGGCGGCGGCTTCGGGCAGCGAGGCCCGGCAGAGGCTGGTCTCGGCGCTGGTCCGCACCTACTTCACCTCGTTCACACAGACCGGTGAGTTTGTCACCCTGGACGAGGGCCTGGCGGCGATGTCCCGGCATGCCAAGGGGCTGGGCTACGACGCCATCGTCATGTTCCTCGATGAACTGGTGTTGTGGCTGTCGTTTGCCGTGCGCGACCGGGAGTTTTTCGGCCGGGAAGCCCAGAAGATTACCAAGCTGGTTGAGTCAGGACTGGGCGAACGAGCTATCCCGATCGCGTCTTTTGTGGCGCGGCAGCTTGACCTGCGCCGCTACTTCGTTGACATGGGCGGCGGTGCCGGCGCCGAGCAGGACGCGTTGGACAAGGCGTTCCGGCACCAGGAGGGGCGATTCCTGCCCATCGTGCTCGGTGACGACAACCTGCCGTATGTGGCCGAGAAGCGGCTGCTGCAGCCGAAGGACGATGCCGCGAGGTCGACCCTCGACGAGGCGTTCCAGCAGCTCGACCGCCGGCCAGAGGTGTGGGATGTGCTGCTGGACGGACTCAACACGGATGACAGTCACCGTGGCTCTGACCAGCTGGCGTTCCGGCGTACCTATCCGTTCTCTCCGGCCCTGGTCTCGACGTTGCGTACGCTCGCCTCGGCTATGCAGCGTGACCGCACCGCGCTGAAGGTGATGCAGCAGCTGCTGGTGAACCAGCGGGACTACCTGACCATCGATGATGTGGTGCCAGTCGGCGACGTCTTCGAGCTGGTGGTTGATGGCAATCAGGCGCTGACTCCGGAGATGGCCGGCCGGTTTAAGAACGCCCGTACTCTCTACCAAGACAAGCTGCGCCCCGAGCTGCTGCGCGAGCACAAGCTGGGGGCAACCGACCTTGCCGGCCTACCCCGTGAGCATCCCTTCTGGGCCGACGATCGGCTGGTTAAGACGCTCGTGTTGTCCGCTGTCGCGCCGGAGGTGCCGGCGCTGAAGGAGCTGACACCGTCCCGGCTGGCCGCACTCAACCACGGGTCGATCACCGCCCCGGCGTTCCGTGGACGGGAGGGTGAGCTAGCCCTGACGAAGCTGCGCCGCTGGCAGTCGGCCGTGCCCGAGATCCAGATCACGGGAGACACGCGTAACCCCGTCGTTCGGGTGCGCATCGCCGAAGTTGACTATGAGAGCGTCGTCGAGCGGGCCAAGGGCGAGGACAACGACGGCCGGCGGCGGGAGACGCTTAAGCGGCTCATCTGGGATGAGCTGGAGCTGAAGGACATCGACGGCGACGCGTTCGGCGTTTCCCGGCAGACGCGGATCTGGCGGGGGTCGCGGCGCGAGATCGAGGTCGTGTTCGGCAACGTTCGGGACCAGAACTGGCTCACCGACGGGGCGTTCGAGGCTGGCCCGGACACGTGGCGGTTCGTCATCGACTACCCGTTCGACGAGGACGGCCGCAGCTCTTTGGAGGACCTGAACCGGGTTGAGACTTTGAGGGCCGCGGCCAAGCCCACCCGTACCGTCGTGTGGGTTCCGCACTTCCTCAGTACCGAGCGGCGGCGCGAGTTGGGCCGGCTGGTCATCCTGGACTGGCTGCTGGGCGGCTCGGGGGAGCGTTGGACCGCCCACTCGGACCACCTCGCCGAGGCGGACCGGGTGCAGGCCGGGATCATCCTGGAGACGCAGCGGGACTCACTGCGGCAGCGGCTGCGCCGTGCGGTTCAGGAGGCGTACGGGGCGGCCACGGCCACGCCCGGCACGCTGGAGCGGCTGGATGGCCACGACCGGGTGCTGTTCAGCTTGCACCGGGAGTTCGACCCGGCGGCCCCGGTCGGACATGACCTGGCCGCCGCATTTGCCAACCTTGTAGAGCAGTCGTTCGCCGCGACCTTCCCGGGGCATCCGCGGTTCGAGCCGGAGGAGCGGGAGGTGACCCGGGCCGACCTGGCCGCTGTGCTGGCTGCCGTTGAGGCCGCGGGGCAGGATCCCGACGGCCGGGCCTTCATCGAGCCGGGTAAGCGTGAGGCGGTACGCCGGGTCGCCAACCCGCTCGGTGTCGGCCACATGGGTGAGACACACTTCCTCTTCGGCTCCGACCGGTTCCGCTGGGACATGCTGCTGTCCACTGCGATGGGCCGCGACGGCATGTCGCCCGCAGACCCGGTCGCAGTCCGGCGGCTGCGCGACTGGATCAACGCGGTCTCGCCGCCTGCGGGCCTGCGTCCCGAGGTCACCGATTTGATCATCTGTGCATGGGCGGTGCTGCACACCCGCGCCTGGTACCGGTACAACGCGCCGGTGGTGCCGGCCCCGGCGCCAGGGTCGCTCGCGCCGGACATGGAGCTACGTCCCGAGCCACTGCCGGCTGCCGGTGACTGGGAAGCTGCCGTGGCGCGTGCGGGGGTGTTGTTTGGCACGGTCGCCAACCCGTACCTGACCGGCCAGGCGGTGACCGAGCTGACCCAGGCGGTTAGTGAGCGGGCGGCGGCCGCCAAGGCGGCTGCCGCGCAGCTCGTCACCGATCTAGAGCGGGTCTACCAGCGGTTTGGAATCGACGCCGGTGCGACGGCCGGCCGGCTGGCCACGGCCAGGTCGGCGCATGGACTCGTGGCCGCGCTGACGGGAGCCCGAGACCGGGTGGCGCTGGTGGAGGCCCTTGCCCGCCACGAGCTTGCCGGTACGGCGCAAGCCACCGCGAAGTCGATGGCATCTGCGCAGACTCTTGTTTCGGGGCTTGCCAGCTTCCCGTGGGAGCGGCTACGACCCATACAGGAGGCCGCTGCCAGTGACACGGGCGAGCGCGGCATCGCCGCACTCGGCATCGTCGACCGGCTGCGCGACGCGGTTGCCACGGACGAGCTGGCGCAGTCCCTGCTGGTCGCGCTGAAGCGCGCCGAGGACGAGTCGTTCCGGTGGGCGCTAGGGGCGACGAGCGGCGGCGACAAGCCGCGCCCTGGCGGTGGGGACGACGGCAAGCGGCGGTCGGCCCGCGGAGCCCGTACCGTGGCCAGCCAGGAGGACCTGAACGAGACGGTGACACAGCTGAAGGCATTCGCGGCCGAGCGGGCCGGGCGCCCGTTCACGGTGGAATGGCGGGCCGAGGAGTGACCCTCGCCGCAGCGACCCTGCCGGTCATCACCGCCCTGCTTGACGAAGCCGCCCGCAAGCGCTACGCCGGGGGCGTGCTCGGCGTGCAGGCCAAGCCGGAGTGGGTCGGCCCGGACGAGTTCGACCACAACGGTGTACCGGTCCGCGTCGTGCGCTGCCAGTCCGCGCTGGCGGTGCGGGAGGCGCTGCTCGACCGCGGCGCCGACCGATGGCTGGTCGTGCTCACCGACCGGGACGAGATCGAGCTAGGCCTCGGGATCACCGCCCACCTAGCCTGGCAGAGGCTGCGCCGGCCGGATCCGTGGGCCGCCGTGCAGGACAAGTTCGCGGCCACCCGTGTCGACCACGGCCTGGTCACCGCCGCGTCCGCCCAACTGATCGCCACCGGGCTGTTGGCTGCGGCTCCACCGGAGGGCTGGCCACCGGCCCGGGTCGGTCTACTCACCGCCGACCACGCCTTCGGGGCCGTGGCCGCGCTGCGGCTGGGCCTCGGACAGGTGGGCGAGCCGGTTGACCTACCAGTGGTGCTGCGCTGGAGCACCCGCGCCGACGCCACCACCGCTGTTGCCGACCTGCGGGTTATCGCCGGGGATGCGCTCGTCGATGCGCTACTCGCCTGGGCCGCCGACCGGTGCGCTACCTGCGCCCCTGTCGTACTGCCGCTTCTTCGGGACGGCCGTGCCGCCGACACGGTCCCAATGGGTCTGGTGGCTCGGGTGGTACTCGCGGTGCCAGCCGGCTCCGGGCCGCGCGCCCTACTCGGCCGGGAGGTGGGCGGCCAGCTCTCAGAGCACGTCCTTGGGGTGTGGGCGGAGCAGGCGGAGCTGGTGACCCGGGAGGTGATCTTGACCGAGCCGGACGCCGCCGCGCGGGTGCTGGCGCGCGCGGAGACCCTCCTCGACCGGGTCGAAGCTGGCTCCTTCGCCGGCGAGTCGGCGATCATCCGGCGTGGCCTCACCGCCCGCCTCGCAGTGCTCGGGGAATCGCTACGGCGCTGTGCCGAACGGGCCGCGGTCCGGGCAGCCGCCGGTGGCCCGGACGGTCCCCTGGTAGACCCGGCCGTGCTGCCCGCTGTTGAGGAGGACCGCAGCCAGGTAGAGGGCCACGCACTTGCTCAGCATCGCGACGAGGTACGGGTGCCACGAGCGATGGCCAGCGTCCGCCTGGCGCGCTGGCTGAGCCGGCCGGTACCGACCGCTGGCGACCTCGGCGAGTTGGCGGCTCGGCAGCGAGACGAGGACGCCTGGGCCGACCGAGCCGCTGCCGAGGCGTGGACCGGGGTGGACGACGAAACGCTCGCGCAGGGGCTTCGCGCTGTGCTCGAAGCGGCCCGGTTGCGGCGGGACGCCCACGACGAGGCGTTCGGTCGTGCGCTGGCGACACACGTCGAGCAGGATGCCCCGGCCCCGGCCGGGCTGGTCCACCTGGAAGATCTCCTGCCCACGGTCGTGCTGCCGCTGGTGCGGCAGCGGCCGGTCCTGCTGGTGGTGGCCGATGGAATGAGCCAAGCCGTCGCCATTGAAGTCATCGACGACGTCATCCGCCGCTACGACAGTTGGCTGGAGTGCCTGCCCGGTGACCGGGACCGGCGTATCGCGGCCATCGCCCCGCTGCCCTCACTCACCACTGTGTGCCGGACGAGCCTGTTCAGCGGAACGCTCACCACGGGCGAGCAGGCGGCCGAGATCTCCGGCCTGGGTGCGCTGGCGAAGGCGCACGGTCTGACCGCGCGCCTGTTCCACAAGGTGTCCCTGGACTCCAGCGCCGCCGGTTACGCCCTCGCCCACGACGTGGCCGCCACGATCGACGACACTGCGGGCACAGCCCTGGTGGCCTGCGTCCTCAACACGATCGACGACGCGCTAGACCGGTCCGACCCTGGCGGCACCGCGTGGACCGCGGACACCGTCAAGCATCTGCGCCCGCTGCTGGAACGCGCCCGCACCGCGGGCCGGCTGGTGGTGCTCACCTCCGACCACGGCCACGTCATCGAGCGGCGGCAGGGGCACATTCGGGCGGCCACGGGCGCATCCAGCAACCGGTCCCGGCCGTTCGACCCGGCCAAACCAGCGGGCGAGGGTGAGACCCGGGTACGCGGCCGCCGAATGCTGCTGCACGGCGGCCATGCCGTCCTCGCGGTCTCCGAACGGTTGCGCTACGGGCCGCTGAAGGCCGGTTACCACGGCGGCGCGGCCCCGGCCGAGGCCGTGGTGCCGATCAGCGTCTTGGCCCCCGGTGAGGCACCGGACGGATGGCGGCTCGCGCCACCGCAATCCCCGTCCTGGTGGCGCGGCCCAGTGAACGGCGGCACGACGCCCGCCGCGGCTCCGGCTGCGCCGACGAAGACTGGCACGCGTGCCCCACGTACCTCGCAGGCACCGACCCTTTTCGACGAGCCGAGCCAGCCAAATGTGGCCGCGGCCGTCCTCGCCTCGCCCACCTATCGCGACCAGCGTAAGCGCGCCGCCCGGGCAGCGATCACGGACGACCAGGTGGCCCGGCTGCTGTCCGCCCTGCTCGCCACCTCGACGAACCGGCTCGACCCCGAGTCCGCCGCGGCGGCGCTCGGCGTAGCCACGGTCCAGCTCACCGGGGCACTGTCCCAAGCTCAGCGGCTGCTCAACGTTGAGCAGTACCCGGTACTCAGCCGCGACGCCGACGGCAGCACCGTCGTACTCGACACCACGCTCCTTCGGGACCAGTTCGGGGTCACGCTGTGACCATGCAACTCAGCACGCGGCGGCGCCAGGAGGTGATCAACGCCTTGCGTCGCGGCACGGTGCCGCAAAATGGACTGGACGTGCTCGCGGTCGGGCTCGACCGGTTCACGGCGGCCGTGGACGCCGAGCTGGCGGCGGTGGCCGCTGGCGGTGGCGGTTTCAAGGCCGTCCGGGGGGAGTACGGCTCCGGCAAGACCTTCTTTGCCCGCTGGCTCGCCGAGCGGGCCAAGCGCGAGGGTATGGCCGTGGCCGAGGTGCAGATCTCTGAGACCGAAACGCCGCTACATCGGCTGGAAACCGTCTACCGGCGGATCTGCGAATCGCTGCAAACCTCCGAGTTCCCCGCCTCGGCGCTGCGGGCGGTGCTGGACGCCTGGCTGTTCCTGCTCGACCAGGAAGCCGGCGATGCGGCCGAGGCCGTGCTGGAGCGCCGGCTGGCCAAGGTCTCCCGCACCACGCCCGCCTTTGCCGCCGCCCTGCGCGGCTACCGCGCGGCGCTGCACCGCGATGAGCCGGCGACGGCCGAGGGGCTCGTCGCCTGGCTGGGCGGCCAACCACAGGTTGCGGCAGCTGTCCGCCGGGCCGCTGGCATACGCGGAGAGCTCGACCACTTCGGCGCGTTCGGCTTCCTCCAGGGCCTGCTCACCGTGCTGCGCGACAGCGGACACCCGGGGCTGTTGGTGGTGCTGGACGAGGTGGAGACCCTTCAGCGGGCCCGATCCGATGTGCGCGACAAGGCCCTGAACGCGTTGCGCCAGCTGATCGACGAGGTCGACTCTGGCCGTTTCCCCGGGCTGTATCTGGTGATCACCGGAACTCCCGCCTTCTTCGAAGGTCCGCAGGGAGTGCAGCGGCTAGCACCGCTGGCGCAACGGCTGGCCACCGACTTCACCGCCGATGCTCGCTTCGACAACCCACGCGCCGTGCAGCTGCGGTTGCCCGGCTTCACCCCCGAAACGCTGCGCGAGCTGGGCGTGCGGGTACGGGACATCTTCGCCGCCGACGCCGCCGAAACGGACCGGATCGCCCGACTCGTCGACGACACATACGTGGCCGACCTTGCCGCTGCGTTGACCGGCCGACTCGGCGGCAAGGTCGGCGTGGCGCCCCGGTTGTTCCTCAAGAAACTGATCGGCGACGTGCTCGACCGCGTTGACCAGTTCCCCGACTTCGACCCCAGATCCGACTACGCGCTGACCCTGTCCACCACCGAGCTGACCGAGGTGGAGCGAAACGCAGCCAGCGCCGACGATGTGTCGCTGGACCTGCCGTGACCGCCGACCAACTCCACCCGGCCGTCGTCCACCATATCGTCAACTCCCTCAGCTGGCCCGATCTGCGGCCGATGCAGCAGGCGGCCGTCGCCCCGCTGCTCGCTGGCGACGACGCACTACTGCTCGCACCCACGGCCGGCGGCAAGACCGAGGCGGCTGTCTTCCCCCTGCTATCCCGGATGGCCAGCGAGGGCTGGTCCGGCACCTCCGTGGTGTACCTGTGCCCGCTCAAGGCGTTGCTGAATAATCTTCTGCCCCGACTCGAGCGGTACACCGAGTGGCTGGGCCGGCGAGCGGCGCTTTGGCACGGGGATGTGACCGCCCCTCGACGCCGGGCGATCCTGGCCAGCCGGCCGGACGTCCTCCTGACCACCCCGGAGTCGCTGGAATCCATGCTGGTCAGTCGCAACGTGGAACATAGATCGTTTTTCTCCGGCCTGCGCGCCGTCGTGATCGACGAGGTACATGCGTTCGCCGGCGACGACCGCGGTTGGCACCTGCTGGCCGTCCTGGAGCGGCTGACCCGTGTCATCGGCACGCCGGTGCAACGAATCGGGCTCTCCGCCACCGTGGGCAACCCGGAGGACCTGCTGGGCTGGCTGCAGGGCTCCGGGAACGGCGCCCGCCCGGCGCGGGTCATCGCGCCGAAGGAGCCCGGCATCCACTCGAACGCTGCGGCCGGAACACCGCCAGGAGACATCGAGCTGGACTACGTTGGCTCGCTCCCCAACGCCGCCACCGTCATCGCGTCCCTGCACGCGGGGGAGAAGCGCCTGGTCTTTTGCGAGTCCCGGCAGACGGTCGAGGAACTGGGCCAACTCCTACGAGCCAGGGGGGTCACTACCTTCCTGTCGCATGCCTCCCTGTCCGCCGACGAGCGACGCCGATCCGAGCAGGCGTTCGCCGAGGCGCGCGACTGCGTCATCGTCTCCACCAGCACCCTCGAACTCGGCATCGACGTTGGCGACCTGGACCGCGTCATCCAGATCGACGCCCCGTCGACAGTCGCGTCCTTCCTTCAGCGGCTCGGCCGCACCGGGCGTCGATCCGGCAGTGTCCGCAACTGTCTCGTGCTCGCCCGCGACGGCGATTCACTGGTGGTCGCCGCTGCGGTGCTCCTGCTATGGGGGCGCGGCTGGGTGGAGCCGGTGACAGCACCCCCTGAGCCGCGCCACATCGTCGCCCAGCAGATCCTCGCGCTCTGCCTTCAACAGGGCCGAGTCGGCGACCGCGTGTGGCAGCAGTGGTGGAACGGGGTGTCCCCGTTTGACCGCAGCGCCGAGCCGACGGTGCGGTTCCTGGTGGAGCACGGCTTCCTGAGTGTCGACGGCAGCATGCTGTTCATCGGTCCCGAGGCGGAGAAGAGGTTCGGCCACCGGCACTTCATGGAGATGACGACCGTCTTCACCAGTCCACCGGAATTCACCGTCCTGTACGGCCGCACCGACCTCGGCCGGATCGATCCGAGCCTGCTGACCGAGGAGGTGCATGGTGACCGCCGCGTGCTCCTCGGCGGCCGGAGCTGGCGAGTGGTGTACGTCGACTGGCGCCGCCGGCGCTGCTACGTGGAACCCGCAGACGGCGGCGGCAAGGCCCGCTGGACGAACCGCGGCTGGGCAGGCCTTGGCTTCGAGCTGACCCAAGCCATGCGGGATGTGCTGCTGGGCAGCGACCCACCCGTCCGGCTGACCAAACGCGCGACCGACCGGCTTGCCACCGAGCGCGACGAGCGATCGTCCCTGGTCCACCCCGGTGGCAATGTCATCAGCCGGGACGAACACGGTGACCTCCGCTGGTGGACCTGGGCCGGATTCCGCGCCAACGCCACCCTGACGGCAACCATCAGCGAGGTGGTCGACCCAATCCAACGGTTCGACGACTGCCAGATCCGCCTGCGGGAGGACCTCACTCCGGCCGCCTGGCGAGAGCTGACCGCAGACGCCGAGCAGCGCATCTGCCTGCCCGAGGTCAACGAAAGGGCGGTCGAGGGGCTCAAGTTCAGCGCCGCGTTGCCGCCACGGCTGGCGATGGCGACCCTCGCCACCCGGCTCGCCGACATCAAGGGCGCCGCAACCCTGCTCCAGGAACGGACCCGCTTTGTGCAGATCTGAAGTCGCCAACCAGGTGTCGGCGTGGCTGGTCGACCAGTCCGGCGCTAACGCGGATCCGCACTTCGTCGTCGATTTGGCCGCCCGGACGCTGGGCGAGTTGGGTAAAGCACATGGTGCTGCTGCGCTGCGCCGCCGCTCAGAGCCACACGCCGACGTTCGCCGCCCGCTACACGGACCTGGTGATCGGCGTGCAGGCGCGCACCGTGCTGACCGAGCTGCGCGGGGCGGCCCGGCACCCATGGCTGGACACTGAACGCGGAAAGCGGCAGGTCGTCGAAGAGCCGTAACGGTCACGCCACGACTCCCGCTTGTCGGTACTCGCCAATTCCGCTGCCTGATGCTGGAACACAGCGCGCTGATGTGGCGAGAGTTCGGCCTTCGCGGACCTACCCACTCGGTCGTGCAGTGGCGGAAACGACCTGTCGCCGCTCGCCCACTTGACGGCCCGCCCCGCTGGTGTCGAACAAGCTTTCCAGCGGTGGCGCTTCCAGCGCGACCGCCCCGCTGGCGACGCAGATGATTATGAGAGCGTGGCCACGGGGGGTCGGCGACTGCGTGCGGGCCGCCTGCTGCAGTCCCTTCGACCCGCCGTGGCGAGGTTGTTCGACGCGCAAGGCGCTGCCGCGAGCCGCATTGGCGCGGGCTCGCGGCAGCGGGCGCTATTCCTGAGCGTCGACGCCGTCGGTGAGCGCGGCTTCCTCCGCGGGGGTGGTCGGGATGGTCACGGTGTTGTCCTCGGTGGCCGGCAGCGTGATTTCCTCCTGGTCCTCCCACCACTGGTAGTCCCAGCTGGACCGAACGGTGATCCGGTCAGCCCAGGGGAAGACCGCCGGCACGACGCCCTGCACTGCGCCGACGATCCGCGAGACCGCGGTGTCCAGGCGCTTGCCGCGAATGTTGGCGCGCAGCCCCTCCGGTACCCGCAGCTGGAACGTGATCGTTAGAACTCGGGGACTCGCCACTGCCTCTTCCCCTCTGTTGTCGTGCGCCGACGGTATCCAATCTCCGCGAGATGGTGAAGAGTCCGCGAGATAGTTGCCTCTGGACGGCTACGTCCCCCAAGAGAGACTGAACCTCCTGTGGGCAGTAGAGCCCTCAGACCTCGCGGGAGCAGACTCGCCGTACGTCCTCAGCCACCAGCGGCCTCGCAGCTCAACGAGTCGAGCGGTAATCGCCTCCGGTGTACGCGTCGTACCGGCGAGATGAGGGCCGCGGTGTAACGACGTTGACCCTTTGCTCGGCAATCAGTGTGGGCGGTAGATCGTGCTGCCCCGGCACACGTCCGCATCGTTCGACGTCAGCAGGGACCCCACCCAATGCTCAAGATCATTAGATGATCAAACGCCCTGCCGTGCCGCCACGAACGTGGTCAGCGGTCCGACTGCAACGCAAGCGGCAGGAGCTGTGGAGCCGTGTGCCGGGGCGGTCCCGGCTCTGTCGGTGCCCCCGGGCAGACTGATGCCATGCCAGTCGTCACCGCCGTTCTCGGGGACATCACGACGCAGGATGTGGACGCCGTTGTCAACGCGGCGAACAAGGCGATGCGCGGAGGTGGTGGTGTGGATGGCGCGATCCATCGCGGCGGAGGCCCGGCGATTCTGCGTGACTGCATCGCCCGGTTTCCTGAGGGCCTCGCCACCGGCGACGCCGGATGGACCACGGCAGGCGACCTGCCCGCCCGGTGGGTGATCCACACCGTCGGCCCCAATTACCACGCCGGGCAGCGCGACCGCTCCCTGCTGGAGTCGTGTTACCGGCGCGCGCTGGAGGTCGCCGACGAACTGGGCGCGCGCAGTGTCGCGTTCCCGCTGATCAGCACCGGCGTCCGCGGCTGGCCACACGCCGATGCCATCGAGGCGGCGATCGAGACCATCGCGGCCGCCGAGACGGGCGTCGACGAGGTGCGGCTCGTCGCACTCGACGAAGCTATGCACAAGCGAACCCGCGCGGCCGTCTGGGTTCGGTGTCCGCCGCCCGTAGACACAGACAGCGTCGGCTCCTTGTTCGAGCGCGAGCCGATCCAGTACTCGTTGCGCGGCGACTTCTACCTGTGGCGAGAACTTTGCGCGCGGTTCGCAGACACACCGCTGCCAGACGATTGGTGCGACTTACGGACGCTCATCATGGACACCATCGAGCAAGTTGTCGGCGAACATCTCACCAGCCGCGAATCGGCACCGTGGCACGACCACGCCGGAGCGATATACGTCCCCGAGTTCGACCCGGGCCACGGCATGTCTGCCGGCGCCGTCCACGTTCCATGGTGGGTGCACACGGGAGTGCCGATCCTGCTCGATCGCTACGCCGCGCGACGCGAACCCAGCGCGTTCCGGGCTGAATGACTCAAACTCACCTACGCCTTGCGCAATTGGCGTACCGCCGACCCATCCCGACGTTGCGCGTAGGGCAACTCGAGCATCGGATTGCCGTCCAAGCGCAACAGATCGAAGACGTAGTAGACAAACGACGTGCTGCGCAGTAGACGCCGTGGCGGCGCCTACGTGTGCATGGGGCTCTGCGGCCATGAGAACGAAGGCCTCCCACTCGCCCTTCAAGGCGACGATCTCCCCGTTGGCGACCGCTCGCTGACCGCGACGATGCGGGCGTCGCTGGCGTCGAGGACCAGGTCCCGCACGACCGCGCCGTCCGGCACCCATTCGACCAAGGCCATCGCCGTACGCTTGTCGGCTGCTGCTAGGTCGACGCCGAGGGTCAGCACTGCACCACTCTAGGTGCCGATCGCGCACAAGGACATGGATCAACCGATGGTCGATAACCAACCTTCTAGCTGTATCTGGGATCCGGTGTGCTGAGCCAGGGCTGGCTGCGGTGCCGGGGTCTCGTCCATAGTCGGACTCTCCGCGGCACAGCGATTCTCGTCAGTCCAGTGGCGCGAGCGGCGGACTGCGCTGAACCCGGAATGCTTCTCTCAGTCAGGCAGTTGGCTCTTGACGTGACCGGTCCCTAATGAGGGCGGCCAGGTCAGCGCCGGTGAACGCCAGATCGATGGGTGCGCCGGCGAGCTGATTGGTCAGCTCATCGATGCGATACCGCAGCAGCCGCTGATATCGAACGGCGTAGACCGCGACATGCGTGACGTGGTGACCATCGTGGCGGGCGAGCAGGGCGTACGTCAGGATCTGACGGATCAGCTCGTCAAGGTAGGTATCTTCGTCGAGCCGGCCACTCTTCACTTCCAGCAGGGTGGTGCCGAGGAGGAAGTCGGCATGACGGTGTCCGTCGAGCAGGGACAGCTGCCCAGTGGCGGTTCCGTAGGAGCGGAGAGCGCTGTGGAAGCCGCTGGAGTAGCTGTCCCAGACGGTGCGGAAAGCACGTCTCGTGTGGTAGATCTCGGTGGGGCGACCGATGAGGAGCCGCGGATGCCTCTCCAAGAGATCACGCGCCACATCACCGGCATCGAAACGGCGACGGTCGAGATCATTGACCAAGTTGCGGACGTAAGCGAGTCGACTGGCAGCGGTGAAGATGCGCGCCGGATGTGGTGCTGAGTCGATACGGTGCCAGGCATCGTAGGGCGTGACGGGGTCAATAATGGGTCGGTAGGCCGCAATGGTGAGCACACGCTTCGCGAGAGCATGGTCGAGGCAGCGAAGCAGGTCAAGGTACGGGCTCTGGTCACACAAGGCCAAGCCGATGGCGAGTTCCACGACATTGCCGAAGAACGACTTGTCCGGCGGGTCGATCAGCAGAACACGACAGCAACGAAGATCAGCCGCGATGTCGGCGCGCAGAACATGCTGGTATGGAAACACCTCGGCCAGCAACGCGCCGACGGGATCCCGCGATACGCCATGGGACCGAGTGATCATGGTGGTAGTCCTCTCACGATGGGATCGCGCTGACCACGGGTGCGGCAGCGTGGGACCCGATTGGCAGGAAACGCGCGAGATCGGCGGCCTATCCCAAGCAGATAAAGGTCCTGAGAAACCAGATGGGCAGAGCCGCAAGCGGTCTTCAGCCCTCGGCGTTCACGCCGCGATGTGGGCTCCGCGAGAGGAAGCGGCAAGCAAGGGAGACGGAGAGACCGGCGTCCCGACTCCTGCACCGTACGACTGACACTTGCGACGCACAAGGACACCGCTTCGAGTAGCGTGGCTGGCCAGGCACCGGTTCCGCTCAGCTGGCTTACGGTCGTCCGAGACGCGGTATGCGGGTGCTCGCCGGGTGCTCGCGCGCCGTGGACCGACGGGCATCCGGTAGTACACGGCGGCCCACAGGAGTGGGCTGGTAGGGGATACGGGACTACCAGCGCCGCGCGGGACGGATGAGCACGGCATCGACGGGGCTCTTAATCTGCGGGACTGCCTGGACTGGTTGGGACGTGTGGGAGTGGGGCCGACCTGGGGATCCTGTGCGGACCGCAGTGCGTCGGAGCTGCTGGTCCAGGTGGGCTTCCTGAGGGGTGCATGCGCAGAGTCCGCTGGTCGAGAGAGCACGTGGGTCACGAAGACTCGCCTGCCGCTCGGTGGCTGCCTTGGCCGATTGGGCAGACCGGACAGGGGTGTCTCCTCATACCGCCGCCGCTTGGGCGATGTCCTTTGGGCAGATGGAGCGCAGAGGGCAGGCGCCGCAGTTGGGCGTGCCTGGTCCGCACCAGCGTCGTCCGATCAGCCAGGCGGGGAAGTCCAGCTCTCCGGGCCGCTCGGGGTGTAGCCATCGCGCTACCTCCACCATGTGGTCGAGGTCGTCGCGCTCGGCGAGTCGCGTACGGAGGAATACTCGCCGTACATGTACGTCGTAGGCGATGTCCGTCCCAGACAGTTCCCGGATCGGCACCGCTAGGTCGCGGGCCAGGATCTCTACTGCCATCGCCGACTTCTTCTGTGCGATGCCGGGGAACCTCCGCAGCCGGGTGGCCAGGTCGGTCGCGCGGGGTTTGTCTGCCCAGATCCGGCCGGCGTCGCCGCCGTATTCGTTCACGACGATGATGGCGGCGGCGACCAGCCATCCGGGCATGTTGTTGACGAACCGATGCAGTGTTCGCGGCTGGGCGACGGCAGCGCGTACCTGCTCTGGTTCGGACGCCATTCGTGCTGCGTCGAGGTGTCCGAGGCGCTGATGCAGGTCGTACGGTGCCTTCCAGGCCCGCTCGGCGGGTATGCCCTGGTCGAAGATGACAGCCAGCAGGAACGCGAACGGGTCGGTCAGGATCAGCGTGTTGGCTTCGGGGTGCGGTGTGAATCGGGGTGAGGTGCCGGCCCGTTCGGCCTGATGTTCCCGCCCGTACTTCAGCAGGGCAGCGACGATGGCACGCGCCCCTGGCTGAACGGGAACGGGTATGCCGGTGGGTGCGAGCCGCCGGATGGTCTCCCGGGACTGCTTGGCGAGGGCTACGGGTTGTTCTGACGCCGGTGGTTGGGGCTGCCGGTCGTACCAGGCGAGCTGTTCGCCGAGCGGTAGCCCGGCCAGCGGTCGCCGAACCGTCGCTCCGGCCTGGGTGAGCAGCGGCGCGATTGCTTGCGCGTACTCGTCGCCGGCGTGGATTTCGACCACGCGGTCGCGCACCTGGCTCTCTGCGCGCATCAGCTTGGCCGCAACCCATTGGCCCCAGGCGCGCCGGTAGTCCTTGCTCTGGTCGGCGAGGGCGGTGTCGTACGGTGCGAGCACCGTTTCGGGCAGCACCAAGCCGTGCTCGGCGCTCAGGATGTAGTAGCGGCGGGCGTGCCGTTCGCCGTAGGCGCGGCGGCGGATGAACAGCGGCGAGACGTACAGGTCGCGGGCCGACACCGGGTGGTCGAGTTTCGTCTTGACGCAGCCGATCAGCGCGATGTCGGCCGGGATCTCGCCAGGCTCGGCCGGCCTTGATTGTCCGCTCGGGCGCTGGGCGGGGATCACTGGCTGAGGTGCGGGGGTGTGGGACGGTCCGCTGTCGGCGAGCGTGTACCGGCCGCGCCCGACCCGGATGAGCGGCGTCCCGCATGGGCTGGGCGGGCCGCCGGTGGTATCTCGGGTCATTCCCTGGATGACCGGGCCGAGCGACTGTGGGTGCCGCGTCGGGTGGAGCCGTTGGACCTCGTCGATCAGCTCCGCTCGGCTGAAGTCGATCTTGTCTTTGGTGAGCTGGCGTGCTGCGGTGAGGATGAGCTGCCAGGCCGGCTGATCTGTCACTGCCACCTCCATTCAGGGGACGGTCGCAGATCCAGGATGTCGGGTACGCCTGCTGTGCCGGTTTCCCGTCGTCGGAGCAGGTTCAGCAGGTCCTCCTGCCTGGGCTGGCCGAACGCCAGCCGGTACATCACCAGGTCCGACTTGAGCCGGTCGAGTTTCGCCTGATCGCGGCTGAGCGGGTACGGCAGGACGTGCCGCTCGATCTTCGCCGGCCCGGGGAACACCCAGTACGGCGCGAAGTCGCCCAGCTCTCCAGATACCGCTCGCGCCGCGTCGTACAGGGCCTTCCACACGTCCGGCTCGGGGGAGCGCAAGGCCTCGGCGCGGTGTGCGGCGGCGACGTTGCGGCGTACGGCGTGTCCGCCGAACCGGTGGACCCGGCCCTCACGCTGCTCGAAGTCGACGGGGTTGGCGGGGGTGTTCCAGTGCACGACGGCCGAGCACCACTGGTGGAAGTCGATGCCTTCCTGACCGGCGCTGGTGGTGGCGACAACGAACGGCCAGAACGGGCTATTGAAGGCCCGACGGACGGCCTCCTTGCGGTTGACCTGGGATTGTTCTTCGCCGCGGCCGCCGTAGCGCAGCGCGAACCGGCCGGGCAGTTTGATCCGCTCGTCGGGGTGGTGCGGGTTGAAGGCTTCGTACGTCGACGGTCGGCTGGCGATCGCCTGCCGCGCCTCGTCGGCGAGCCGGCAGAGTTCCTCGTCGTCGAGGCGGGTGTCGGCGGCACCGCTGCGCAGGGTGTGCAGGTGCTCGTCGAGGACGGCTTGCAGATCGCCGGCGGCGCAGTACCGCAGCACCGCTCGCCAGTAGACCGGGCCCATCGACAGGCTGTCGAGCAGCTGCGCGGATTCAGGCCGGTTGAACAGGGACCGCAGCCCGTTCGCCAGGACCGCCGCGGCGCGCCAGTGCCCTGCGGGTGTGACCGCATCGCCGGGGTGGATCAGCCGGGACAGTGCCCGCCAGGCGATGTTGCCGGGCCCGTGCAGGCCGATCTCGGCGACGCTGCCGAGCAGACCGTCGAGATGGTCTGTTGCCGGGTAGCGGGCATCGCTGGCCAGCTCGCGGGCTCGCTCCACGTGCCGGTCCAGGCCGGTGGCCGTTCCTTCCTCTTCGGCGGAGGTGCCCAGGGCGGCAGCGGCGTCGTCCGGGCCGGGGCCGGCGCCGGGCCACCGGAAGACCAGTTCCCACGGCTCGGCCGGGCTCGCTTCGGTGGCCTCCGCATCGCCCGAAGCGCGAGCAAGCAGTCGCTCCCGCACCTCGCGTTCGAACACGTCGAGCGGTGCGGTCTCGTCCGGCCGTTGCCGGGCTAGGGTCAGCGGGTCGCAAAGATCGGCCAGGCCGGGATGGGGCCAGAACAGCGCCAGGACACTCATCGCCGCTGGTCGCCCGTGCTCCAGTCGGTAGTCGAGATGCCGGTGCCCTTCCCCGGCGGCATCGAGCCGGCGCTCGGCTTCGTAGCTGAGTAGCCCTGCCACGGCGGTGGGTGTGGCGTTCCAGGACGAGAACAGCAGCCGCTTGGTGATGCCGTCCCGCGCTGCGGGGGTGAACGGCTCGCCGAGCGCGTGGTAGGGCATGGATGGGGGCAGCCACAGCAGTCGCCACCAGCCCTGGTCGACAGTGTCGGCGGCGAGCTGCCGGAGCCGGGCGTTGCCGAGATCGACCGGTTCCCGTCGGTTGATCGCCTCGGCATCGAGCAGCTGGGTGGAGGCCAGCAGCGCGGACACCTCGGGGTGCGGCTGGCCGTCGAGCGCGGCACGGACCTTGTCACCGAGCTGGTAGCCGTCGAGGAAGTTGAGGAAGTACGGGGTGGACTTCCAGTACTCCACCGTCATCGGAGCGCCGACGACACCCGCGATCTTGCGCATCGCCACATAGCTGCGGACATCACGCACGTCGAGGTCACCGGCCACGGTGAGGTGCTCCCGCAGCATGCCGTCCTGCACCAGCGTGGGCCGTTCCGTACGACACATGACCCGCAGCAGCAGGCCGCGCAGCCATTCGCGCAGGTCACCGCAGCGCTCGCCGCGCACCAGCGCGTCCCGGTACGCCTCGAATGCCTTCGTCACATCGGCGTGCCAGGACTCGTCGTCGCTGAGGAACCTCAGCACCTGCCGGAAGTCGCGGTAGTGGTCCTCGCCGGTGGTGGCCTCCTCGGCGAAGGTGAACGGCTTGTACGGAGTGGCCGATAGCAACAGCACCCGGGCGGTCCGGTATTCGAACAGGTGCCGGGCGAGTTCGGCGCCCGCACCGCCGTCGGGGTCGAGTAACTCCCGGAATCGCTGGAACTCGTCGAGGATGATCAGGTCGGGTTCGAGGACCTCGACGCCGGCGGTGGCCAGCGTGGTCCGTAGGGCACCGGTGAGTGTGCGGGCCGTCTCTCGTAGTGCGTCGGGTAGGGCGGGGCGGCGGCCGATGTCGTCGAGCAGCACGTCGAACTCGTCAAGCAGGCCTTGTCGACGGGCACGGCGCAGGAAGCTGCGGGTGATGGTGCGGTCTACTTTCCCTTTGAGCTGCTCCCGTAGCCGGTCGCAGTGCCACTTGAACCGTTCGGGCTTGCCGATGGTCGCCTGTAGTGCCCGCAGCGCGGCTCGGGTCCGCCAACCGTTCCACGAGCTCGCCTGTTCGAGGATCAGGAACAGCAGTGCTCGCTCCTCGGCCGTACCGGTGCGCCATCCCTGGTCGAACGAGGTGCCCGGGGTGAACGCGACCAGGTTGATCGGCTTGCCCGCGGTGGTGGTCGCGGCGTTGAGCTGGTCGGCGTGCTTGGCGAGCAGGGTGAGCCGGCTGGACAGCGTGACGGTTTCGTCGGGGGTGACCCGGAGCCGGGCGATGTTCTGCCGGGCGACGTCCTGGTTGGAGCAGACGTAGACGACATCGACCCGGTCCACGCTGTCGTCGTCCTGCAGCCGCTGCAGGGTCTGGGCGATGACGCCTCGGGCGACGACGCTCTTGCCGAGCCCAGTCTCGTCGGCGACGAGGAACCGGCGGGTCGGATCGGTGCCGAAGTACCGGTCGACGACATGCGCGACGGTGGCGCGTTGAAAGTCTTTCAAACCGGCCATGACCGGCCCGGCGTCGTACCTGTTCACGCGCGCACCGCCTCTGTCATCGTCTCGCGTGCCGCCGTGATGACCCGCCACAGCTCGGGAAAGCCCGCAGGCAGCAGCCGGTCGCCGTCACCGCTGGCTTCGATGCGGGTCACCAACCGGGCCAGGTCGCCGAGCTGCTCCGGCCGGTCGACGAGAGCGTTGAGCAGCAGCTCGAGGATCCCGGTCTCGCCGGCGCGCCAGGCACCCGATCCGCCGGTGTCGCCGCCTAGGGCGGCGGCAGCCTCGGTGCCCAGGCCGAGGATCAGCAGCAGAAACCGCAGGAACTTCTCCGGGGTGTCGATCTGCTGGGCGAGGACGTGATCGAGCCGGTGCGCGGGGTCGCCGATCAGGGTGGCCAGGACGACGGTCTGCTCTCGGCCGGTGGTGTCCTCGGCGGTGATGACGATGAAAGGGGTGATGTCGGCCAGCGCAAGCTTGGTGAACACGGCAGCCACCGGCTGCCCCGCCACCAGCGGCACCGCCTCACCGCGCCGGGTGTGCACCTGCGCGGTGATCCGCACCCCCGGCAGATCGGGCAGGTCCTCCTGGGAGGTGAGCCGGAAGCCGTAGCTGTCGGCTTCAGTGGTGACGGTGGCCGACAGTGGGATGGCCGCGATGTCGCGGATCAGGTCCAGTAGCGCGGTCGCTTCCGGCTCCGACTCGGTGGCATCGTGGCGGTCGTAGGGTTCAAGGATCCCGCGGAAGCCCGCTTCCGGACCGAGGACGGCGTTGATGCCCCACTGGGCGCGGCTGCCGACCAGCTCCACCAACAGTTCGACGTTCCCGCCGAACGCCGCGTCGGTGGCGTTCGCGGAGCCGAGCAGGACCCGCGCCTGTTGGCCCTTCTCCACCACGTATACCTTCGCGTGCAGCCCGTGCAGCACTTCCTGGCCCGACGGCGCCCCCTCGGCGGGCAGGCCGGCCAGGGCGCTGACCACGAACGCCTCCGACCCGGCCACCGCCTCCTCAGGTAGGCAGTCGAGGGTCTCCTGCCGGCTCACCAGGGCCAACTGACCGCCCGGCGCGCACCGGTCCAGCCCGCCCGGAGTGCAGAACGGCGAGATGATGAGGTGACGCGTGCCCTCGAAATGAGGCAGGCGAGCGCCGGGCACGCCCAGCGCGTGGAAGCTCATCTCCCGGGCTCCGTCAGGGGGGTCCCACTGGGCCCGGCGCAGGTCCTCGGCCAGCGCGTCGATCGCCGCCTGCCGGTCCGGCGGTATTGGCGCGACCGCCAGCCGCACCGCATGCCGCACAAGATCAGACAGTGGCCGGTTGTCCGCCTTCGGCCGCGCGCCGATAACACCGTCCAGGCGCAGGCACACGTCCCAGCTGCGATCCTTGGTCAGGTTCCGGCTGAGCACCAGCAGCCGCAGGGACGTCTCGCCGGTTGTCTCGTCGTGGAAGCGCAGCGCCCACACCTTCGGGTGGAACAGGTGCCCGGGCTTGGGCCGGCGTACCTGGTGCACCATGGGCTCGACGAACGCCAGCAGCGCGGACTGCGTCGGGGGCACGGTGATCTGCCCCGCTTGGCAGAACACGTCGATGCGGTCGGCGCAGTGCCGCACGCCCTCCATCACCGTGATCGGGTCCGTCGACTCCCGCAGGCCCTCAGCGGCGAACGCCAACGGGGCGACCAGCAGACTCTCCAGGTCCAGGGTGAACGTCAACGCCACGGCTCGTGACAGCCGCGCGCCCGCTGGTGGGCGCAGCGCGTCCAGCAGCAGGGCACGGGAGTCAGGCGCGAGCACCGGCAGCCTCCGGCAGGTCGGCGGCGCAGCCGTCGTGGATGTCGGCGAGGATCCGGCGTACCTGCGGCCACCGGAACACCAGTTGCCGGCTGCCCGACGCGCCACTCCACGTGCGGAGCAGCTTGTCGTTGACCAGCCGCGACTGGCCCTTCTTCACCGACCGTTCCCGCTCGGCCACGAGAGCCCGCAGGCCTGGGTCGGTGGCCGCATCACCGGCGGCTCCGCTGGTCACCGCGTCGAGCCACCGCTCGATAAACCGGTGCGCCGCTGCGTTCGTGGCGATCCGCGAATTCTGCTGGATCAACCGGCTCCACATCCCCGACCGCTCCCAGCCCTTGAGGCCGGGCAAGGCCGACACTCGATCACTCCACTCCCGCAGAGCGTCGCGATACACGGCCGTCGGATTCTCGTGCTCGGTCAGGCCGGCTTGTTCGTACCGCTCGGCCACGAGCAGGTTGTACAGCAACGCTGCGCCATGCATCGCCAGCGAGAACCGCTGCGCGTCCCGGACCAGCGAACCGACCGGCTCGGGCGCGGCGAGCGCCGCCGGCTCCCACGGCACTTGGCCGTCGGTAACCGGCCGATGCTCAGGTTGGAGCAGGTACGCCAACAGCGTGTCCGGCGCCGCGGCAAGAAGCCTCTCACGCAGCCAGCGGGCCTCCTGCGGATACAGAGTCAGTCCGCCGTCGACCTCATTCGGGAAGTCCGCCGGTGCTCCCGGCAGCGTCGGCTGCCAGGCACCGCTCGACTGGTCGGCCAGCTCATCGGCCTCGGACGATCCGGACGCCACCCGTCGGCCCGGGATGTCGTCGTCACCCGTGCGGATGCCGTACCGCAGCAGCGCCGCCGCGTAGATGGTCGATGGCAGGGTTCGCACACCGACGCCGGCCCGTCGGCCGATCACACCCTCGGTGTCGTCCCCGCGTAGCAGCGCAGCGATCACCTTCCGCTCGTTGCCGTCAACCTGCGCGGCGAGGCGCTCACCGCGCAGTCGACGACGCTGCGCCTCCTGATAACACCACGGCACGATCAGCAGGTACCGCGCCCGAGTCTGCAGCACCGAGGTCCCGGAAAACAGCAGGTCACTGAACGCGTCGCGGACCTGGCCGACACCCAACTCATCCCGGCTCTCCGCGTCGCTGAACAGCTTGAGCAGCTCACGCATCCGGTTCTGGTCGTCGCGGGAACTGTCCAGCCAGCTCAATCCCGAGGCCATCAATACCCTCCGCTCATCCTTCTGCACCATCGATCAAGTCGCTGAGCGGACCGGTGGGCAGAGCGATCCAGCCCTCGACACGCGCGACCGTCCGCTGCTCGTCACTCGGCTGGACTGCCTTGCCGATCGCCGCGGCGCGCGCGTTCAAGGCCGCGATCACCGAGTCGAACGCGTCATGGCTGCGCCGACACAGCCCCTCAAAAGCACCCAACTCCAACCAGGGCGCGGCCTCGCGAAGCGCAGTAACCAAATCAGCATGCTGCACGTGCTGACCCCGGCCCTTGTAACCGCGATGTGCCAATCCCCAGCGGTACAGGGCCGCCGCCGGATACACCTCCACGACTATCCCGCCGCCACCACGGTCCACGTCGTGTCCGGCGATGGCGAGCATCGCCAACAACCCGGCGCAGCGGAAGGCGGCATGCGCGATGCGGTCCGCAGACACACTAAGCGGGATGATGCCAGTCTCCTCGCGGACCACCGCGTCCGTCAGCCGATACGCAAGGCCACGTCGCCACTGGGCGCCATCGCCATCAGCGACGGCGACGTGACCGAGGCGGTGGGCCTGCACGAGCGCGACGAAAGGCTCCGGCCAGCCGAGGGGACAATCCAACCCCACCTTGTCCACGTGCTCGCCGGCCTCGACGATGCGGGCGTCGCTGACGTCGAGGACCAGGTCCCGCACGACCGCGCGGCCGGGCAGCCATTCGACCGCGGCCATCGCCGTACGCTTGTCGGCCGCTGCAAGGTCAACGCCGAGGGTCAGCACCGCACCACTCTAGGTGCCGCCCACTCAGGTGAGACAGGGCTCGACCGACCGTCGTCACAGGACGTTCAGCCAAGCTCGCCTGCCGATTTGGAGAGCCGGAACGGGCGTTCTCCATGTGAGTGGTGCCCGCGTCAAAGCCCGGGTAGTCAGGCCCTGGTTCGATGGCCGGCGGACGGGTCGGCATCTGTACGGCTTACGTCGTCGAAGAGGGCATCATCCCCTGCCGTCAGGCGAACCCCCAAGAACACTGGCCGCGTCAGCAACCCCGGATGGGCCTCCGGTGTCCGCCGCACCAACGTGGCCAGCTTCGCCTGCCGGCGCGCGACCAGGAACCGTTTCCCGTCTCCGAACACGTCGATCGCCAGCCAGAACCGCAGGTCGGATGCCGATCGGGCAGCCAGCACCCACGGATGGTTCTCGTCGCCATCGATGTAGAAGTCCAAGCGGCGACGATGACTCTCCCTGCGATATCCCAGGTACGTCTGCACCTGCCGCCACAGGTCCGTTTCGCGACTGGAGTTGATCTCTCCAACCTCGTCCCAGCCGGACGGCCCTTCGCTGCCGAGCACGAACCGCAGCGACGGCTGCCGTGAGATCCAAACCTTGGCTGTCATGGCCGCCATTCTGCTCACCGCATCCGACAAACAACCGCCCCGCCGTCCTGCCCGTAGGGCGCAACGGTCAGGCAGACCCCACCGCTACTGGGCCGAGGCCAGGCCCCTGCCGGCGCTGGGAGACCCCCGTCGTACCCGAGATCCGCCGCCATACCCGGGCACTCGCGACCGTGATCATCGACCCGCTGCTGCCACCCGCCAGGGTGCGACCTATCGCCGGCCGGATCGATGTAGCGCACCGCCGCCGCCGCAGAGCTGGCCGCTCGGATGCGCACCGCGGCGGCCCGCGCAGGCTGCCACGCCGCACCCCGAGCGCTGCCAGCTCAGCGGCGCTCCCGGGGTGCACACCGCCGGTCGAGATCAAGGTGTCGCCGATTCGTGATTTGACGCGGCGTGGGACTGCGCCGCCCACGTTGAGAAAGCCACCCTCAACGTACGGTCGGTCTTCATCGCCAGCGAAGAACTCGGCGGCCTGACCGCCTACCTCAACCGCTGACGTCCCCCGCCTCTCTCGCCGACGTCTTGGCCCTCGCCGTGTCTGTCAGCTGCGCGGGCGGGGGCGATCCTCGCGCGTAGCGAAACGGTTCCTCGGCCGCATCATCACGACCGTGGGTGTCAGCTCCGCCGCAGAACGGTTGAGGCGGCGTTGACAGCCGGGGCAAAGCCACTTCGGGTAGGTCGGGGGGAGGCGACGCCGCGCGCGTCCTGGCGGCGTCCGCCCTAGGACAATCTCTCAGTGCGATTCTGCTTGACCCCAGGCCGATGATCAGACTGTGACGTCAGAAAAATTCTTCGGGCAGGATTTCGTTGCCCGCCACCGACGACGGTTCGGCAGCCTGCCACCCGACCACCGCCGGCTGACCTTCGACATCGCGGTGGAGCCGCAATTTGAGCACTGGCGGGACTGGTACGACGAGCAGCTCGCCCTGCTTCCTTTCTCTGACGCCGAGCAGCTCGCCGGCAGGCTCTGGAAGGACGAGTTCTTCTGGCCGGTCACGATGGAGTTGGCAGCGGGCGCTGCGCTGCGGTCGGCTGGTTACCTCGTAGCGTACGAACGCCAGTACGGTGGCTTGACTCCAGACTGGGCCGTGCTATCGCCCGACGGTAACCCAGTCATGTTCGTCGAGGTTCACACTGACCAGCCGCCGCGAGAGACGTTTGCGCGCCAACGAGCCTGGAAGGCGCTCGAACAACGCATCGCGAGGATTCCTGTCGGTGTCGTGCTCGTCCTGAAGGCCGGCAACATGCCACCCAAAGCGCCCGACGCGGGCACGGCTAAGAAGGTCGCCCAAGAAGTGCGCCGGCGCCTACTGCAGTCCCCATCGACCTCCAGCGTCAGCGCCCACGGCTACACCTTTCTCGTGCTCGCTGATCGCTTCGGCCAGGTTGCCTCGGACAATGGACTATTCGCACAATTTGCGGCGCCGAGTGGAGTAGCGGGTCCTGTCGATGCCGCCCGGTTGACGCGCGCGGTCAACGACAAAGTGCGCAAGTACGCGGAACTGGCGGACCGCTACGAAGTTCCCCTAGTGGTCGCCGCCGGTGCTCACCGCTTCACCCGGGTGGACCTGGACGACGTGGACAGGTTGATGGCGGGCGAGCCGACGATTAGCTTCCAGTTCAACATCGGCGACGCTTTCATTGGCACGCAAAAGATCAACTTAGCTCATCCGCCGCGATGGGTCATGCCCGCTGATCTCTCGGCGTTGCTGTGGATTGACAACCAGCCGCCCTTCGCAGCAACAGCACGGCCTAACGCTCAGGCTCGCCGGGCGGTGCCTGACCGCCTTGCCGAACTCGTGAGCCCCAGCCCCTAAACCGCGCTCGCGTGGCGCTGACCTCCCCGTCGACGAATGGTTCGTCAGGGGTGCTCGCCGGGTGCTCGGGCGCTAGGGACAGGCTCGCAACGGGCGGACTGAGTGGCACGCCGTCTAGAGAAAGCATCGCCATGAACGCGAACAGACGTACTCACGCGACCCGTTGAACCGTGTGGCTCGACCAAGATCAGCCTCTCAATCTGCCGGACTGCCTGGACTGGGCTAGACGTGTGGGAGTAAGGCCGACCTGGAAATCTGTGCGGACTGTAGGCGTCGAAGCTGCTGGTGCCGGTGGATTTTCCGGGGTTGAACGCGCAAAGTCCGCTGGTCGGCGGAGCACGTGGACCACGAAGACTGCCCCTGCTGATCAGGGGGACGGAGGAGGGCACGTGTTCTCGGCAGCGCCGTCGAGATTCTTGACCCTCCGAGTGCCTGCGGATCGCTCGGGATGGCGGTAGCGGAGCGATCACACCTTGCTCGCTTCCGAAGTAGGCTCCACTGGTTCCGCGAGCAGCTTCGGGGATGGGGCGGAGCAGTCCGACGGATCCATAAAGGTCCGACGGTGTGAGCGTGGGAATCAGTCCTGGAAGGGGCGTATGGACGTCAAGCCGACCGAGGAACAGCTCGCCGCCCGGGACATGTTCCTCGCGGGCAGGGAATTGGCCCTGGTGGCCGGGGCTGGCACCGGTAAGACCTCCACGCTGGTACTGATGGCCGGGGTCACCAGGAAGCGCGGTCTCTACGTGGCGTTCAACAAGGCGATCGCCGACGAGGCCAGGCAGCGCTTCGGGGCGAACGTCGACTGCCGTACCGCGCACTCGCTGGCACACCGTGCCGTCGGGCGGAACTACCAGGAACGTCTGAACCGGTCGGCCCGCATACCCTCGAAGGAGACCGCGCGGCTGCTGGGCATCCACCAGAATCTGTGGGTCAGCTCCCGTCCAATCACCTGCGGACACCAGGTACGCCTGGTGATGGGCATGATCCGTCGATTCTGCTACAGCACAGACCGCCAGCTGATGGCCCGGCATCTGGAACGGGTCAACGGGCTGGACCCGGCGGCCCAGGACCACGTCGCCCGCGTGCTCCTGCCGTACGCGTGCCGGGCCTGGGACGACATCTGCTCACCGGATGGCGAACTCCGCTTCGAACATGATCATTATCTGAAGATGTGGGCGCTGACCGAGCCCGCGCTCGCGGCGGACTTCGTCCTGCTCGACGAGGCGCAGGACACTAACCCCGTCGTGGAGGAGGTCTTCCTCGCCCAGAACGCGCAGCGGGTGTGCGTCGGCGACCCGGCCCAGCAGATTTACGCCTGGCGCAACGCCCGGGACGTGATGACCGGCTTCCCGGCGGATCACCTGTACCTGACGAAGTCGTTCCGTTTCGGCCCACGCATCGCCCAGACGGCCAACCGGTGGCTCCGGCACGCCGAGTCGGAGCTGCAACTGACGGGGAACAGCGCCATCAACTCCCGCGTCGGCTCGGCGGCGGAGATCGACGCCGTGCTGTGCCGGGGGAACGCCGATGCGATGCAGGAGGTCCTCGGCTTCCTGGATCGGGGCGTACCGGTCGCGCTCACGGGCGGCGGCGGCGCGCTGCGGAACATCGCGCAGGCCGCACAGACTCTGAAGTCGGGTCGACGTACCACTCATCCGGAGCTGTTCCTGTTCACCTCCTGGGCCGACGTGCAGGAGTACGCCGAGAACGACACCGCCGGCCAGGACCTCAAAGCGATCGTGACGCTGGTCGACACCTACGGGTCGGACGTGATCATCGACGCGGTCGACCGTCTCGCCGACGAGCGCGCCGCGAAGGTCACCGTGTCCACCGCGCACAAGGCCAAGGGCCGGGAGTGGTCGCGGGTACGGATCGGCGACGGCTTCGCGGCACCGTCGGTCGACGACGACGGGAATCCGCGCCCGCTGCGGGCCAGTGAGGCCCGCCTGATCTATGTGGCGGTCACCCGTGCCCGGCACCACCTCGACCCGGCGGGGATCACCTGGATCGACGACTACGAGAAGGCCACCGAGGCGGCCGGCGACGGCACGGTGGCCGGGCGACCGATGATCGAGCTCAGCCTGACCCGCCAGCTGAGGTATCCGAACTCCCCGATGTCGCAGTTCGTGGCCCAGCACCTGCCGAACAGCGCGGCCGTCGTGCAGGACTACCTTCGGCGGATCTGCGATCTGCCCCGCCCGGTGCAGCCGCTCGACGTGAAATACCCCGACTGGTCGGCGCTCGGCCACGCCATCGACTTCCGGCTCAGGCTCCGCCTGGGTAGTCCGTTCGGCGCGCCGGTCAATATCGGCATCGATGCCGTCGGCAGCGGCCTGCCCCTCCGAGGCGCACCCGCGACGTCCGTACGGGACGCCCTGCACCGGGCCGGACGCGACCTGATTTCCATGGTTGACGCGTACGTGCACGGCGACGACGGCCTCGACGGGGAGATCCTGGGCCGCCTGTGCTTCGTGGCCGGCTACTACGAGGACATCTACCGAACCGGTGAGATCCGGCGGTACAGCATGCTGACCGGCACCACCCCGGCCACCACTCTCGACAATCTCCTGACGGCGGTCCCCGACTACGCCATCGAGGACATCAACCGGCAGTTGGCGATCGCCGAGGAGCCCTTCCGACCGTTCCTCGAACTGCCCACCAGCGCCCGGACCTGCGGTCCGACGTTCCTCGGCAGCCAGGACATCGGCGGAGCGGACGCCGACTTCATCCTCGACGGCCTACTGCTGGACTGCAAGGCGACCATCCAACCCCTCAGGTTGGGCCGCGACGAGATCTACCAACTCGCCAGCTACCTGCTGCTCGACTACGACGACCGGTACGGCATCGACCGAGTCGGCCTGTACCTATCCCGGCAGGGCTCCCTCGTCACCTGGAGCGTGCCGGACTTCCTGCGCAGCCTCGGTGCCACCGGACGGGTCGGTGACCTGCGCCGGCGGCTGCGGGAACACCTTCACCGCTGGCGCGGCGACCGTCTGGCCACCAGCCCGCAGCCAGGCCGTGGCGCTAGTTCGCTCACGTCTGGAACAAGGCCTGGCGCTCGCTTCTAGTCGATGTGTCGCGTGCCGTGGGTGCTCCGGTGAACCCTCCTGGGTCGGAGACGTGGCCTAAGGGCGCCCGCGCTTCTTGCTACCGAGCGATGATCACTTTGCCTCGCGGCCTTGGTCGAGGCGCTATCCGACGTCCCGTGTCGTCGGCTGGACACCTCGGACTAGCGTCGATAGGAAGCGGATGGAGTCCTCGACGCGGTGCTTGATCGTCCGGAGGGTGGGGATGTCGAAGCGCCCAGCGGTGCCGTGCGTGCCCTTGTTGAACTGGGAAAACAGGTTCATCACGTCATTGACATTCGTTTCCATGAAGTCGCCCAGGGCCTCGTAGCCGGCACCGTTCAGATTGAGCAGATAGCCGATCTTTTCGCGCCTTGCGACGGCCTTACCGTCGGGTCCTCGCTCACAATTCGGCTTGGCCCGTAGCACTGCGGCGTCGGGAGCCTTCATGTTGATCAGCTCCACGATGACCTCGCGGGCGCTGGTGCAGAAGTGCCGCGCCGCATCTGGGTTGCGCGGGTTGATCGCGAATAGTGCGCCTTCCCATCGGTTGTGCAGGTCCCCCGACAGCACGGACAACTCGTGGGTGATCGACGTCTCCTCGACCTCCTCCGTCTCGGCGCCCGTCTCGGTCAGGAGGGCGTTGGCGACCTGCGCGCTGTTGGCCGTCTCGGCTTCCGCTAGGTCAGCCAGCTCCTGTCCGCGCTCGTTCCACAGTTCGGATTGCTCATCAACCCGGGAGTACGCGGTGTGCAGCGCGATGGCGGAGGTCTGCACCGTGACGTAGCGGGTCGTTGAGCGCTGGCGGTCGAGCCGTGCAATCTCGGCGTTGAGCCGCTGCCGGTTGGAACGTACGCGTGCGTTGTGAGCACGCACCTCGCGGTTGTGCTTATCGACGGCGCGCTTCACTTCGCGGTTGTACGCGGCAGCGTCGCGGTTGTAGTTCGTCACGGCCTGCTTCAGCTTGCGGTTGTAATCGTCGACCATGCGCTTGTACTGGGCAGGCGAAATTTTTCGTGGCACCTCAACCTCCGTAACGTCCGCGCGCGAGGTTACCCCGACCGTATGACACATTGCCCGCTGCCACTGAACGGGTCGCGGACCAAGCCAACGCCCAAGTCGTCTCGGCTCTCCGTGTCGCTGAACAGCTTGAGCAGCTCACGCAACCGGTCTTGGTCGTAGTGGGGGCTATCCAGCCAGCCTAATCTCGAGGCCATCAATACCCTCCGCTCACCCTTCTGTGCATCGATGAGGTCGCTGAGCGGACCGGTGGGCAGCGCGAACCAGCCCTCGACACGTGCGACCATCCGCTGCTTGCCGCCTGGCTGGACTGCCTTGTCGATCGCTGCAGCGCACCCGTTCAAGGTGGCGATCACCGAGTCGACGCGTCGTGGCTGCGCCGACGCAGCCCCTCAGAAGTACCCAGCTTCAGCCAGGGTGCGGCCTCGCGAAGCGCCGTAACCACATCGCTGCACGTGCTGACCCCGGCCCTTGTAACTGCGGTACGCCAATCCCCATCGGCACAGAGCCGCCAGGTACACCTCCGCGGTCCTGCCGCCGCCACGGCGGTCGACGTCGTGTCCGGCGGCAGTGAGCGTCGCCAGCAATCCGACACAACGGAAGGTGGCGTTTGCGCCGCGGTCCACGGCCACACTCAGCGGGATGATGCCGGTCTCCTCACGGGCCACTTCGTCCGTCAGTCGGTAAGACAGGTGACGCCGCCACTGGGCTCCATCGGCATCGGCATCGTTGAGGTGACTGATTCGATGGGCCTTCACGAGCGCGACGAAGGGTTACAGCCAGCCGAGGGAGCACTCCAGTCCGACTTTGTCAGCGTGCTCGCTGGCCTCGACGATGCGGGCGGCGCTGTTACTGGACGTTCGGTCGTGGCCGGCTGTCGATCTGGTAGGTCAGGGCGGCTCACTGAGCGGCCCGACGCTCCCGAGGGGGATGCCGATGGCCGTGGATTCTTGACCCTCATTGAAGATTGAGTTCGACTAGGTGCGTCTCGGTCAGCCAGCGGGTGATGTCCGAACTGAGTTCGCAACCTCCGCTCAAAGGCGGGTCGTAGCCGCGCCAGACTGCTCACTGGCACAGCAACCTGATCATGGTGTCGATGACCTAGGCTCTTCGGTGGTTTGGGCCACTGGGGAAGGTTCGCCTGTGTCGGAGAAACACGCGTTACGGCTGCTGGAATCGGCACGGAGCATGGGCGTCGAGCGCGGCGTCGACGTCGTCTTGTGGGTGCTGTACGTCCGGTGGCAGACGCTGACCGGTAACGAGGCTGAGTGGACCGCCCTCATGCTGGGCGCTCCGGCCGAAAGGGAACGCCTGGCCATCGGCCCGGAGTGGCTCCAGGCCAATGAGATTGAGTCGTACCGCAGCGTGTTCGCGACGATTGTCGCCGAGGTAGGCCAGCTCGGGGCCGACGAGGTCACCGGCACGTTCGAGGCGGTGTTGCGCCGGCTAACCGAGAGCGGCAGATTCGCTGGCGAGTTCCACACGCCGGTCTGGGTTGCCCACTTGCTGGCGGCGCTCGTCGTTCGCCCTGGTTCCGTCGTCTATGACCCGGCCTGCGGTAACGGGACCACGCTGCTGGCGGCCCATCAGGTGGGTGAGGACGTGGATCTAGTCGGCACCGACGTCAACGAGCGCGCAGCCAGCCGTACCGCTATGCGCCTCCGCCTGCATGGCCTGCTGCCACACATCGAGAGGGGCGACGCGTTCGCCAAGCAGGTGCCCCGGTTCGCCGACGCCGTTCTCGCTCAGCCGCCGTGGGGTCTGCAGTTCGACGATCAGCAAAAGGCACGGTTCATAAGCGCGTGGGGGAAGGACGTCGCCAAGGGGGACATGCCCTGGCTGCTCCTCGCCCTCAACTCGTTGCGGGCCGACGGTCGTGCCGCGGTGGTACTGGCCCAGAGCAGTCTCTCTTCAAGGTACGCGGAGGCGCACGCGTACCTGTGCCACAGCGACGCGGTCGAAGCGATCATTGCGCTTCCCCGCGGCGTGTTCCGGAACATCAGCATCGGGACTGCGATCTGGGTGCTGCGGCGGGGAGTGGCACCGGCAGCGACTGGCCAGGTTCTTCTGATCGACGCTGAGACCCTGGCCCGTACGGTGGGCAGACACGATCTCGAGGTACCGCTGGATGCCGTCGACCGGGTGGCCGGTATGGTGCACCGCTTTCGGAAGACCGGCACTGTCGATGAGCCTGGGCACGTCGCGCGCGTCGTCTTCCACTCTGATCTGGACCCAGTGCGCGGACTCGTTCCGCAGGCATACCTCGCCGAACCACCTGAGGAAGCCGTTACCCACCCCACGCCGGACCGGAACCTACTCACACAGGTCCGGCTCACGAATTTCAAGTCCTTCGGCGCCGACACCCGGATCCCGCTCGCGCCGCTCACCCTCGTATACGGGGCGAACTCCGCCGGCAAGTCGAGCATCCTCCAATCGCTGCTGCTGCTGAAGCAGTCGATCGGCAACCACAGGGTCGTTACTCAGGGACCGTTCACCGATGTCGGCGGCTTCACCGGTGTGGTTCATCGGCATACCGGCGAGAGGGTTGGACTCGGCATAACCTATGGCGCCCTCCCGTCGTGGATACCGCCCGGCGGCACCGCCGATCCCGCTCTGCTCCGGGAGGTCCACTGGACTTTTGGCGACGACGGCGGCCGGGGTGCGCTGCGCGCCACAGCGTTCCGCCTCGACGACCTCGAGCTCTCCTTCCGGGCGGACGACAGCGAGACCAGCGACCGTCTTGTCGCCGACCTCGACGACGTGGCAGCGGTTCTGAAGGGCATCGCCGACGGAGGACTGCTCTACCCCTTCGAGACCGGGAACCGAGACCGCCGGTCCGAAGCCGAACGGGTCGTCCGCCGTCTGCGCGAGCGGAACGTGAATGAACTGGCGCTGCGCGGCGATGGCCTGCTCCCGGCGCCGGAGCCGTTGCTGGACTGGCCGGTCGTGGCCGGGATGGACGAACTCGAGCGGAACCGCCTGCAGGCACACGTCGGCCGTCTGGCGCGGCTTGCCGGAGGCATCTCCACCGAGGTCCGGCAACTACTGGACAGCGTGGTCTGGCTGGGCCCACTCCGCTCGGCACCGCGGCGGTTCTACGACCGGTCGTCGCAGGCCGCAGCCCCCGGCGACGGGCGGCACGTCGCGATGTTTCTGCTCGACAACGCCAGCGCGGTGGACCAGGTCAACGAGTGGCTGGAGCGGATGGAGGTGCCGTACTCGCTGAAGGTCCTCCCGCTTAGCACCGGAGGCGGGGTAAACGTCGTCGGGGACCTAGTGGCGATCGTGCTCACTGACCGCCGATCGCGGGTCGACGTCACTCCGGCAGACGTCGGGTTCGGTATCAGCCAGATCCTGCCGGTCATCGTGGAGTCTCTCGCGCAGCGGGAGTCGATCATCTTGGTCGAACAGCCGGAAACCCATCTGCATCCTCGCCTGCAGGCACGGCTCGCAGATCTGTTCATCGAAGCGACGCGGGCCGGCGGCCGAGGCAATCAGCTGATCGTGGAGACCCACAGCGAGCACCTGGTCCTGCGTACCCAGCGGCGGATCCGGGAGGGCCTTCTCGACCCGGCACACGTCTCGGTCGTCTACGTCGACCAGGACGAGCAGGGCCGGACGAGCGCGCGTCGGCTTCGCCTAGACGACAAAGGTGACTTTCTCGACGACTGGCCGCACGGATTCTTCGACGAGCGCTTGGACGAACTGTTCGGTGACTTCTGATGTACGCCCGGATCGCCATCGCCGCGAACGCCCTCGACACCAGCGGTCTGCCGAACCCGGTAGCGAACCTTGTCCACCGCGCCGCCGCTGAGGGCGTCGCGGTGCACGGACGGCTCGTGTTCGGCAGCAATCAGGAGGCCAGCGAACTCGTCGCGGCGATCCGCCGGGGAGCGGCGCTGCCCCAGGACGCGCGGAACCGGTGGATCGAGGTCCTGACGCACCTCCGGAAGACCAACCGAATCACTGTGCGGAAGCCGGACGCACCCGCGCTCGCGTCGATCAGGGCCCTCGACGACCTCCGCCTGCATTGGGGGGAGGCCACGGACGTCGCGGTCGTCGCGGCGGACGTGGACGAGGTACTGCGCGCGGCCGCTGACCCCGGCCACCGCCCCGAGGTGGCGACCGCAGCGACCTTAGACGACTGCCGTGTGATCCGGCGGATCCGGAGTCTGGCCGAGGACGCGACAGCGGCGTACGGCAGTGACCGCGAGCGGTTCTGGTGCGATGTCCTGGAACCGCTGGCTACCGGGGCTCGGCAGGTTACGGTCGTCGACCGTTACCTCTTCAAGTCGTTGTGGGACCTGGATTCCGGGAAGCACTGGACCAGGCGCTGGCGGGGCGAGCACTTGACCTGGCTGCTGCAGCGCATCGACTCCGTGTCGGACTCGGGGGCGGAAGTCAGGCTGGTCGGCGCATGGGACCCAGGGGAATACTCAGCGATGACTGCGACGAGCACTGCGGATGCGCTCAAGGCCGTATGGGCGCCGGCCGGCGCCGGCCGCCTCGCCAAGGTAACGGTGACGCTTGCTTCGCCTGCCAGGGCTGTCGACTTTCCGCACGATCGACACATCCGATTCAGCACCGGTGCCGCGTTGATGCTTGGGGCCGGATTCGACCGGCTCCGAGCGAGCACGATCTGGGACCAGGATGGCTTGAACTGGCAGTACCGCTGGAGCCCGGGCGCTATCCGGGACGTGGAGGCGAGGGAGCAGAGGACGCTCGCTCTGCCCCATGCCGAGGCGGTCGTCTATCGGTAGCTTCGCCTCTCGGTAGGTGTACGACGACGGAAGGGGCAGGTTCGGTACGGTTCCGACGGTTGGCCGAAGCGGGCAGTAGTCGCACGGGAGGCGACGACGGGACCACTTTGAGGGTGCTCGGTGGGTGCTCGTGCGCCGTGGACGAACACCGGCTACTGGGACGTATGGGACGCCGCGCCTCGCTGAGCTGGGACGGACGCCGAGCTCTGCGGACGCATGCGACGCGGAGGAGCCCTGTGAAACGGCTGCAACTGAACTCTTAATCCGCGGGTTCGGGGTTCGAGTCCCTGGCGGCGCACCAAACCAAGGCCCTGGCCAGCAAGATGCTGGCCGGGGCCTTGCTCGTTACACCCATGTCCGGGTCTCTGCGGTCCGGGGCGGGTCACAGGGTTCACGGGTGACCCGCCCGCGCCCGGCGGCAGCCGTCGACGAACCCCGTCAACGCCCACGACCGGGCAGCACCACCAGGACGCAGGACCAGCGGCTACTCGGTGAGCACCTTCACGGAGTCGGCGCTTCCGCCGTTTCGGTTGACGGCGACGAAGAACTCGCTCCCGACGTGGGTGATGTCTTCGATCTCGTCGGTCAGGTTGTTACCCGGAATGCCGATGTCGCTCTCCACGTCGCCCCCGGACCAGTTGTACTGGTAGATCCAGTTCCACCCGGTATCGGGCGTTGAGTCATTGATCGACTTGCTGTTCCAGATGTAGTTCTCCGAGCAGTCGATGCCCTGGTCGGAACGATTATCGTGACTGGTCAGGTTGCTCTTCACGAGCGTCCATCCACTCGTGAGCGAACCGGCGCCGGGGTGGGTCCACAGACTGCCCAGTCGGCGGGCGGCATATTTGCCGGCGCCGCCGGCCGCCGTCGCGCTGTAGCAGAGGCCACTGATGTTGCCGATCGGCAGATCGACCACCTCAGTTGCGCCAACAGATCCGTTGGCGTTCAGGTGCACGATCGTCACATCGTCGCTGGGAAATGCCGATTGGCTTCCCTGGGTAGCGATCAGGGCCGGGCCCTGGCCCAGGTAGTTCGCGTTGTAGGCGAGGTCGTTACCGTGGCCGAGCTGGGGCATGGGGGTTGGTGCCCCGGCACAGGTCCAGCTGGCGCCGTCCCAGGTCGAGCCGTCGCGCAACCATCGGGACAGCACCGGCTCCCCGGCGCTTCCCTTCGAGAAAATAATGTAAAGCTGGCCGCCTGGCCCCGCCACCATTCCTTCCAGGACCGTACGACCCGCCCTGCACGCGCTGCTGTTCGGGATGTTCAGCCGTTCCGCCCCGCTCCTGTCCGTGGCAGCGTAGGCCGGAACTGCCGAGGCGATAGCGATTCCTATTGAGAGGGCGCACACGGACGCGACAGTTGATAATCTCTTCACTTCAGTGTCTCTCCTTGGGGGTAGGCCGAGGTAGTGTACCAAGAACTGTCCACATGCTCCGGTCGACTTTTCCGCGAAATAGGGCGGTGTGCAATTGCGCCGCGGAATTGCCCTCGAAGGCACTGACGACGAACCGGCGCGGTGCCGGCGCCCGCAGGCACCGGCACCGCTGGATTCAGTTGGCGTGGGTCAGGCGGGTGGTGATGCGCAGCCCCATGATGGTGTCGTTCATCCAGGGCACCCGTTCGCGGTGCAGCCCGGCGGTCATCTGGTCCGCCCACACCTCGTACCGCTGCATGAGCGCCGCCGCGCGGGAGCGCGCGCTGGTGACCAGGCAGTCGCCGAGCGGGTCACCGGGCAGGTTCGAGGCGTTGACGGCGGGCTCGCAGGGCAGCTTGAGGCTGACCTGCTCGCGCAGCGGGCGGTCGGGGTCGAGCGCGCACGGCGGGCTTCCGCACGCCGCGTAGGTGTCGCCCGCCCTGGCGTAGGCGTTGCTCACCTTGGCATCCGTCGGCATGTTCACCGGAATCTGGTACTGCCCGAACAGGTTCGCGGACAACACGTCGTCCGAGTCCAGGGCGTTGGGCAGACCCAACCGGTTGTACGCCTGGAGCAGCCGCGCCGTCGTGTTCATCTTCTTCAGCGCGGCGGGCACCTGCCCGCTCACCTGGGTGCTCAGCTCCCGAACCCGGTCGTACATGGCCTTCTGCCGGGCCTGGAGAAAGCCGCGCAGGGTCGTGGTCAGCGTGGCGTCCAGCGCGGTGTTGTTCGTGGCTGTCGCGCCGCTCGCGAAGGCGTACCGCCCGGACGGCCACTTCTGGGTCAGGCCCTGCTCGGGTGTGGTCTCGCTGTCGCAGTTGAACACCTCGCAGTCGACCTGGTAGACCTGCTCGTCGGGCCAGGTGTAGTCGGCGGTCCGCGAGTTCTGCCACGCCGCGGTGGGATTCAGCCGGAACCGGCTGTGGATCTGCAACCGCAGCTTGCCGTAGTGACGGATCACTCCGGTGCCGTAGCCGGTCGTGCGCGTGTAGACCCAGCTCGGCGCGTAGCAGTAGCCGACCTCGGGCAGCTCCCGTACCCCGGCCGGCGGCTCGCCGGCATGTGGCGTGTACGCGTAGTGGAGTGCCCGCACCACGTTCGACATCAGGTCGTAGCGAACGTTGCTGGGACGGTCGATCTGCCTGGTGCCGCCACAGGCCGGCACCGTCGCCTCGTCGGCCTTCGCCGGTGCCGGCGCGAGCGGCTTGTCCGTGTCCCAGAACAGGTCGTAGTTCTTGGGCGTCCGCACCTGTACGCCGTTGCCGTCCGGCTCCCAGCGGATCTGGGTCTCGTTGGTCCGCACGGCGGCCAGTGCTGTCGACAACTCGTTGGTGGCGCCGACGTACTCGTTGACCAGCCCGGTGATCAGGCTGTTGGCGTTGCCGTCGACCGGCCGGCCGAAGCTGGCGGCGAGGTCGGCGGTGCGCGTGCCCTCCGCCTCGATCTGCGCCGCGCGGCTGGCGCTGACCTGGGCGGCGTACGTCGGATTCTGCAGCATCAACATGGCGTACGCCTGCGCGCCGAGGTTCCACACCGTCGGGTTGCCGACCGGTGTCGCCGGTTCGACGATCGACGGGTCGCGGCCGGCGGCTATCCGCGCCAGATAGTTGATCGACCGGGCCTCACCGAAGCTGTTCAGCACGTTTGTGGGATCGAGTGCCGGGTTGTCGGCGTCGGTCTTGGGCACCACGAAGGCCGCGCCGCTGGCCAGCTGGGTGGAGGCCAGGTGGAACTCGTTCTCCGGACCCACGAACTCGCCGTACGTCGGGATCGGCTGGCCGAAGTTCTCCAGGTAGCCGACGTACTGGTTGATGTCGGAGCGGGCGTCGTGCAGGGTGGCGTCGCCGATCGCGGTCAGCACGGTGGCGGCGATGTCCTCCAGGCGCAGACCGAGCTGGGCGACCTGCTGCTGCACGAGGGTGATCTGCGCGGTGTTGCCGGCGATCGCCGCGTTCAGTTTGTCGAACTGGGCCATCATGTTCGCGTACACCGTGTTGATCTGGGCCTCGACCCGCGCGAAGCTGGCCCGCATCTCGTTGCCGAGGGCCCGCACCTCGTCGCGCAACGCGTTGACCTGGGCGAGGATCTGCTGGTCGAGCGAGGGTCCGCTGCTGCCGAAGAGCCCGACGATCGACATCACGGCTCCGAAGACGTTGCCGGTCATCGCCAGCGTCGCGGTGCTGAAGATCGAGCCGGCCAGGCCGCGGCCGGTGATCGCCGCCGCGTACTTGGAGATCGCGCTGATGGTGGTGAGGACCGCCTCGCCGATCACCTTGGACTTCTTGCCGGCATCGGGGTCGGCGAAGCCGATGATGGTGGAGACCATGCCCACCCCGGCCTTGATGTCGGAGATCGTCTGTTGTCGATCCTTGTCCCGGTCCTCGGCGGCCTTCTTCGCCGCGGCGGTGCACTCGGCACTCGGTGGCCCCTCCGGCGGACACTTGCGGTTGTTCTCGCCGATTTCGAGACGGACCTCCAGGCTCAGGCCGAGCAGCTGCGCGTGCAGGGTGGCGAGTTGCTGCTTGGCCGCCGCGACGTACGCCACCGAGTCGCCCTGGAGCGCCAGGATCGCGTCGAGGTCCACACGGGAGAGCCCGGGATCCGCCGTGAGCTCCTCGTAGGTGCTTGTCACGTCCACGCCGAACGGCGCACCGAGCACGGCGTTCCAGGCGGTGGCCACCGGCACGCTGCCCGCGCCCGCCTGCCGGACCGCGGACCAGACGGTGGCGAGCGCGTCGTCCCGGCCGCGCAGCCACTGGGCGGTGCGCAACGCGCCGGACGCCAGCTCCTCGCGGGTGTCCCACGGTTCGACCGATTTGCCGATCACGGCTCCGACCAGGCCGGTCACCTCCGGCGAGGTCCGGGTGTCGCCGCCGGGGGCGCCGAGCAGGATGTCGACGGACTTGAGCAGCAGGTCCTGCTCGGGCACCAGCAGGTCGAACGCGGTAAGTGAACTGTCGAGCAGCTGCTTGCGGGCGGTGAGTTGGGTCTGTGCCTGTGCGGCAGTGGCGTTCGGGTGCAGCCGGTGCCACTGGACGAACTCGGCCGACAGCACGGCGGTCCTGATCCGATCGGCACCCTGGATGTGGATCTCGGCGACCTGTCCGAAGGCCCGGTCGGTGAGCGTCGCCTGAGGGATGGGGACGGGAACGGGATCGGCCGACGCGGGTACGCCGGACAGCACGCCGGCCGCCGCGACGGCGACCACCGTCGCGACAGCCGCCCCGCGTCTCGCCCGCGAGAAACGTTTGATTGTCATGGCGCGAACGTATTGAGCAGCCTGAAGCGGCGCTGAAGCGGCGCTGATTCGGCAGGTCAGCGGCGGTTTTCCGGGGGATCGACCCGGCGTCTGGCCGCCGCCCGGTCAGCTCGGGCGCGGCTGCGGTTCGCGGTGCTCGGAGGGGTCCGTCGCGCTGTCGGCCAGCAGGCCCAGTTCGGCAACCTTGTCGGTGTTGCCGAGTTGGGCGTAGAGCGCCTGCGCGTCGACGAACGCCCGGTGGGCGGCGTACGCGTCGACGTACAGGTACGCCTTTCCGAGGGTCGTCAGCGAAGCCGCCTGGAACGAGTGCCATCCCCGGGTCCGCCAGATGGCGACGGATGCCTCCAGGTGACGGATCGCGTGGGCCGGTCTGCCGTCGCGCAGCTCGATCTCGCCGAGGACCGCGTACGCCTCGGCGAGATGGTGCCTCATGTGGTAGCGGCGACTGAGCGTCAGAGCGGTCTCGGCCGTCTCCCGGGCGGTAACGTCGCCGCGTTCCAGGTAGAGGCGGGCCAGTGCGAGAACGGTCAGCACCTCCGGGTAGTGATCGCGGTGCGCACGGGAGATGGCCAGCGACTCGTTGAGCATCCGCTCGCTGGTCTCGTGGTCACCGAGCTGCCGGTACGCGATCCCCAGGTACTGCAGGCCGGTGGCGACCCAGCGCATGTTGCCCAACGCGCGCGCGTTCTCCAGCGAGGCGAGGGCATGACCGATCGCGAGGTCGACGTGCTGCTGCTCGTAGTAGGCCATGGCCAGCGCGAGGTTGCTCCGCGCCTGACCGCCGAGGTGGTCCGACCGTTCGGCGAGGCTCAGCGCGCGGGTCGCCATCGCTGTCGCCTCGGGGTAGGCGCCGCCGGCGCTCAGTGCCCACGAGTACATGACGGCGGCGTCGGACGCGCCCGCGTCGTGCCCGAGGGCGGCGAACATCTCCAGGAGACTGCGGGCCTGGATGCTGGAGCGGGCCATCGCGTCACCGTCGCGGTCGTCGGTGATCCAGGTGGTCACGTCGAGCAGACCGCGCAGCATGACCGCCTCGCCCAACCGGTTGCCGGCGTTGCGGCAGACCGCCATCGCCTCGGTGTTGAGGCTTGTCCACTCCGTGTACCTGCCGCGCAGGTCGAAGTATTTCTCCAGACAGCCGGCCAGGTCGAACGCCAGGTCGTCCAGGCCGAGCCGGCACGCCTGGCGAACCCCGGCCTGCAGGGCGGCGCATTCGGCGTCGAACCAGTCCGCGGCGGCGACGCGCTCGGCGTAGTCGTCTGCCCAGTCGAGTGCGGTGTGCGGTGCCCGGCCACTGATCGGCGCGTAGCAGGGACCCGGGATCCACCTGGCCATCCGCCGTGCCAGTGCGAGCCAGCCGCCCAGCCCGCGCTGCACCGCCTGCGTCCGCTCGTCGGGCTCGACCTCCAGCTCGGCGCACCTGGCGGCGAAGAGCCTGGTCAGGTCGTGGAACCGGTATCGGGTCTGCCCGGCGGCGTCGAGCCCGTCCACGACCAGGAGTTGGGCGTCGACAAGCGCCTCGGTGTGCTCGATCGAACGCTCCGGGGGGCAGCCGAGCACCGCGGCGGCCAGGGTCGCGGAAAAGTCCGGTACGTCGAAGAGGCCGAGCAGCCGAAACAGCCGCTGCGCCTCCGGTGCCAGCCCGCGGTAGCTGATGGCCAGCGAGGCGCGTACCGTCAGATCGCCCGTGACCAGCCAGTCCAGGCGCCGCTGTTCGTCGTCGAGCTGCTCGACGAGGTGCGCGAGCTGCCAGGTTGGCCGCGCGGCCAGTCGGGCCCCCGCGATGCGCACCGCGAGGGGCAGGTATCCGCACAGCTTCACCAGGTCGGCGGCTGCCGTGGGCTCGCCCACCACCCGTTCGTCGTCGGCGAGCCGGGCCAGGAACTCGACCGCCTCGGTGGCGGAGAGGACGTCCAGGTCGATCCGCCTGGAGCCCTCGATCGCGGTCATCCGCGCACGACTGGTGATCAGCACGGCACACGGGGCGGCCCCGGGCAGGAGGGACCGGACCTGCCCCTCGGAGACCGCGTTGTCCAACACCACCAGGACCCTGCGGTTGGCCGTCCGGGTCCGGTACGCCTCGGCGCGTTCCGCCGGGCCGGCCGGGATGGCGCGGTACGGCATGCCGAGCGCCCGCAGGAACCGGGCCAGCACCTCGGCCGGGTCCACCGGGCTGGCATCGGCGTTCGTCAGGTTGGCCCAGAGCTGACCATCCGGGTACGCGGCCCGGACCAGGTGCGCGACGTGCGTCGCGAGTGCGGTCTTGCCCACCCCGCCCATCCCGGCGATGGTGGTCACCGGCAGGGCGGCGGGTGCGCGGCCGTCGTTGCGCTCGTCGGTCAACCGGTGGGTCAGCGTCGCGACCTCGGCGGCGCGCCCGGTGAAGTCGGCGATGTCCGGTGGAAGCATGGCCGGTGACGGCCAGGCCGGCTCGGCGGTCGACAGGTCGGCCCCCTCGTCACGGGCCCCGCCGCCAACCACGTGCGTGGCGTTGACCGCCAGCGCGTTGCGTTCCCGCACCCAACGGGCGGTCGACGCTTCGTCCAGGCCGCAGGCCCGCGTGAATGTCACCACGAATTCCCGCCTCGGCAGACTGGTCCGGCTCAGCACGGAGGCGATCGTGCCGAACGGTAGCGCATCCCCGGATGCGGCGGCTTTGGCCGCCAGTTGTCGGTAGGTCAGCCCGGACCAGAGGCGCAACTGTCGCAGTGCGCCGACGAACTCCATTGGTGTGGCCGTGCCTTCAGGTGCCGGTGGACTACCGTAAAGGTCGGGCTCCATCTGCTGATCTTCCCCGAATTGTCGACCAGGCGCACCCGCTGGCCTCGCCCGGCGGTGTCAACATGCGCTTCTGTGACCAACTCTCGGAGCTGCACCGGGATGCGGCAACGAGGAGTCGCGAGGCTTGCTGAAATCTTGAGCTCAAGGGAGCCGCCAAGGCCGGGCATGCCTGACTGCTCGTGCGCGAACCCTTACCGTACAGGCGATCCGGGCTTCTGCCGAGGCGTCGCTGACATCGGCCCGGATGCTGGGTTAGGGCAGGTCGGGTGAATCTCGCACAGTCCCAAACATTCGCAAAAACTTCCCAGCTCGCAGGGCCGAGTCTGCCGTCATAGCTTCGGCGGGGCGGAGCGAAACGCCTGATTCGGCTCTGGTCCGCGAATGATATCGAACCATGCGCTCAAAGTAATTGACGCACCGCGGACGTCAATCAGCTTTTCGTCCGGGGTTAGTCTCGGCTTCCGGGCCGCACGGTGCCGGCCGTCGCCGGCGCGACGAAACGCGACGACTTGCTGCGAGGGGGCGATGTGGTCGCCGAAGCCGTACCGACCGGCAGCCCGGCGACGATCCTCGTCTGCGTTCGCGGCAACTCCGGCTCGGGTAAGAGCAGCATCGCCAGGGAGTTGCGGCGTCGGCACGGCCGGGGTTGTGCGCTTGTCGAGCAGGACTACCTGCGGCGCATTGTGCTGCGTGAGCGGGACAAACCCGGCGGCGCGGCACCGGCGCTGATCGGGCAGACCGTCCGGTTCGCGCTCGACCACGGCTACCACGTGGTGGTGGAGGGCATCATGCACGCCAGCCGCTACCGGAGGATGTTGACGGGCCTGCGGGACGGGCACCGGGGGCGGTCGCTGTTCTGCTATCTCGACGTGTCCCTACCCGAAACCCTGCGTCGGCATCGCACCCGGCCACAGGCGGGCGAGTTCACCGCCGAGCAGATGAGCGGCTGGTACGCGGCGCACGACGTCCTGGGCTGGCCGGACGAACTCGTCCTACCGGAGACCACCACGTTGGAGGCCGCCGTCGAGGCCATCGCCGCAGCCTCCGGGCTGCCCCAGACGGGACGGGACGAGGACGTGCTCCCGATCGTCCCGTAGCCCGTCCCGCGGCCCCGGCCGGTGGAACGGCCCGGCGCGACTCACCGTAGCCAGCGGACGTGTTCCTCGACCTCGCGGACCGCCCTTCGCCACACCGTGCTGACCTGCGCTCCTGGCTGAGACGCGAGATGGCGGCGGGCGGCCCACCCGGCCAGCGGCCGGTCCGCGACCCGGAACAGATTGTCGAGCTGATCCAGGGGCGAACCCGCGGCCAGCAGATTCAGCACGTCGTCGAGGCGGAACGCCTCCGCGATCTCGCCGACGACGTCCCGGTGGGCGACGAACAGTGCGGGCACCCACTGCATGGGTGGGAAGCGCAGGCTGTGCAGGATGAGGTCGAACTCGTAGAAGTGTTCGTCGTCGGGCTCGAAGGCCGCGTCACCGATCCGGTCCAGAATGCTCTCCCAGCCCGGAACGCCCGACAACTCATGTGCCTCGACCCGGGCCAGATACGTGCGCATCGAAGCGACGGATCTGAACAGGAGGAGGTGACCCTGGGCGCCGGGGAAGGCCGCCTCGGTTCGCTGGTCGTCGAAGTAGGCGCGAAGGGTGTAGCCGATCTCGCCGCGCCGCAGGGTGATCGCCACGGGATGAACGCTCGAATCCGTGCCCCATGGGGAACCCTGCTGCTGACTCGTGCCGTCGCATCGAGGGTGCGTCCACCGTGCCCTGGGGTGCTCGCGTTCGCGGGTCTCGCGTTCACGATCCTGACGTTCCCTGCGCAGACGCTCGGGATCCTGCCGTTCCCGGGCTTCGCGGTCGCGGGCTTCGCGGTCCTGTCGCGCACGGTCCTGTCGTGCACGGTCCTGTCGTGCACGGTCCTGTCGTTCGCGGGCCTGTCGCTCGCGGTCCTGTCGCTCGCGGGCCTGGTGTGCACGGGCCTCGCGCTCGTGGGTGTCGGTCAGGTGTTTGTACGCCGCGTTGATCCGCTGCATCTGCCGGGTCACTTCGGCGCGGACACTCTCCGGGCTCGACTGATGCCGGTCCGGATGCCAGATCTGCACGAGAACGAGGTAACGCTCCCGAATCTCCGCGACCGACGAATCGCGTGTCACGCCGAGGAGCGTGTACGGATCCGGTCCGTCAGAGGGCATGGATTCCACCGGATCTCATGGCTGATCGGGTCACGCACACCGCGGCGATCGTAACAGCACCGTCGATTCGTCCGTGCCCGTCGCAGTGTGCCGCGGCGGCCCCGGCCGAGGAAGGGCTGCCTCGCCGAGACCCGTGGGGGCTCGGGGCAGTGCGCCGGGTGGACCGGCCGGGGTATTGCCCGGTCATTGGCCGACATCTATAGTTGCGCGGATCACAACAATCATGGCCGTGGTGGTGCGGCCGGGTCGTCGAAGCGCTTCGACGATTCGTCGTTCAGGCCCGTCAGCCGGGTGTCGAGCCTGGCCACGCCGGTCGGGGCGCCCATCGGGCGTCTGTCGTACGACATGAGGAGAAGCAAATGGGGTACAAGCGCCTTCGGCGCGGAATCGCCGTGCTCGCGCTCGTCCTACTGGCACTACCGGCCGTTCCCGGCACCGCCCTCGCCGAGCCCACCTACCCGTTCCGAGATCCGCACCTGCCGGTGAACGCCCGGGTCGACGACCTGCTCGGACGGCTCACCCTGGACGAGAAGATCTCGTGGCTGCACCAGTACCAGCCGGCCGTTCCCCGGCTGGGCATCGGCCTGTTCAAGACCGGCACCGAGGCCCTGCACGGGGTGGCCTGGTCGACCGACATCGACAACAACGGCGCTGTCGTCAAGGCCCGCGGCACGTCCTTTCCCCAGCCGGTGGGCATGGCGAGCACCTGGGACACCGACCTGATCAACCGGGTCGGCTCCGCCGTCGGCGACGAGGCGCGCGGCTACCACGCGCAGAACCCCCGGGTGTGGGGTCTCAACCTCTGGGCGCCGGTGGTCAACCTGCTGCGCGACCCTCGCTGGGGCCGCAACGAGGAGGGCTACTCCGAGGACCCGATGCTCACCGCCGCGATCTCCACCGCGTACGGCTCGGGCATGACCGGCGGCGACCCCGACCACCTGAAGAGCGCACCGACCCTGAAGCACTACCTGGCCTACAACAACGAGATCCGGCGCGACGTCACCTCGTCGAACGTGCCGGCCCGGGTGCTCAACGAGTACGAGCGAGCCGCGTTCAAGCCGGCCCTCGCCGCCGACGCGGCGACCGGGGTGATGGCCGCGTACAACCTGATCAACGGGCGGCCCGCAACCGTGGATCCGGACCTGGCCACGGTGGTGCGCGGCTGGACCGCCCAGCCGCTGATGAACGTCACCGACGCCTGGGCGCCGAACAATCTCGTCGCCTCCCAGGGCTACTACGCCACCCAGGCCGAGGCGAACGCCGCGATCATCAAGGCCGGCCTCAACAGCTTCATCACCGACGACACCAACGCCCAACCGACGGTGACGGCCATCAAGCAGGCGCTGGCGACCGGTCTGCTGACCGAGGCGGACATCGACGCCCGGATCCGGGAGATCCTGAACGTGCGGTTCCGGCTGGGTGAGTTCGACCCGGGCGGCGGCCGCCACGGCGGCATCACCCCGGACGTCATCAACAGCCCGGAACACCAGCGGCTCGCCCGGCAGGCCGCCGGTGAGGCGATGGTGCTGCTGAAGAACTCCCGACAGGCTCTTCCGCTGGACCCGGCCCGGACCCGCAAGGTGGCCGTGCTCGGTCCGCTCGCCGACACCCTCTACACCGACTGGTACGGCGGCGACCTGCCGTACGAGGTGACGGCGTTCGACGGGATCCGCGAGCGGCTGGGCAACTCCGCGAGCGTCAACGCGCTCGACGGGGCCGACCGGATCGCCCTGAAGGACCCGGCCACCGGCCGGTACGTCACGGCCACCGGCACCACCGACGCCGACCCGGTCGCCGCCACCGGCACCACGGCATCGCCCGAAGCCCAGTTCGACGTGGTGGACTGGGGTCAGGATGTGGTGACGTTGCGCAACGCCGCCAACGGCCGCTACCTCGGCTACAACTGGGGGCCGTTCGTCACCCGCGACGCGCAGCCGAACGGTTGGTACGTCCAGCAGCAGTTCAAGCTGGAGCCACAGGACGACGGCAGCGTGGTGCTGCGCTACGTCGGCTACGAGACCAAGGAGAGCTGGTTCGCCCCCGAGAAGTATGTGACGGTCGGCGACGACGGTGCGCTCAAGCTCGGCGCGTCCACCCCGGCCGCCGCGACCCACTTCAGCCGCGAGGTGATCAGCAGCGGAATCGACCGGGCCGTGGCGGCGGCCAAGGCGGCCGACACCGCCGTGCTGGTCGTGGGCAGCAACCCGTTCATCAACGGACGCGAGGCGCACGACCGCACCTCCACGGCCCTCAGCGCCGGCCAGGAGGCGCTGGTCAAGGCCGTGGTCAGAGCCAACCCGCGTACCGTGTTGGTGCTCCAGACCAGTTACCCGGTCACCACGACCTGGGAGCAGGAGCACGTCCCGGCGATCGTGTGGACCACCCACGCGGGCGCCGAGACCGGGCACGCGGTGGCCGACGTCCTGTTCGGCGACCGCAACCCGTCCGGCCGGCTCACCCAGACCTGGTACCGATCGGACGGGCAACTGCCGCCGGACCTGCTGGAGTACGACATCATCTCGTCCGGGCAGACCTACCTGTACAGCACCGCGAAACCGCTCTACCCGTTCGGCCACGGGCTGTCGTACTCCCGGTTCCGGTACGGCCAGGCGCGCACCGGCGACCGGCCGGTCGCGGCCGACGGCACCATCACGGTCAGTGTCGACGTGACGAACACCGGCAGCCGGGCCGGGGCCGAGGTGGTCCAGCTCTACACCCACCAGCGCACCTCGCGGGTCAAGACCCCGAACCGTGCGCTCAAGGCGTTCCAGCGGGTGCACCTCGCACCCGGGCAGACCCGGACCGTGACGTTGCGGGTGCCCGTCGCCGACCTGGCGCACTGGGATGTGACCCGCAGCCGGTGGGTGGTCGAGTCGTCCACCCACGACCTGATGGTGGGCGCGTCGGCCGAGGACATCCGGGCCCGGACCGCGGTGCGGGTGCGCGGTGAGACGGTTCCGGCCCGGGACCTGTCCCGGACCACCCGGGCGGAGAACTTCGACAGGTACGCCGGGGTCCGGCTTGTCGACGAGACGAAGGCCCAGGGTACGGCCGTCGGTGCCACCGCGGCGGGCCAGTGGATCTCGTTCGCCGGTTCGGCCCTGCGTCCGGGAGCCCACACCTTCACCGCGAGGGTCGCCAGGGCCGGCGCGGACGTCGGCACCATCCAGGTGCGGCTGGGCTCGCCCACCGGTCGGCTGCTCGGCACGGCCACCGTGCCCAGCACCGGCGACGACTACCGGTACGTCAGCGTCAGCGCCGAGTTGGCCCGCGCGGCCGGCACCCATGACGTGTACCTGGTGTTCGACTCGCCGCTGCGGCTCGCCGACTTCTCCATCAGGTGACCGGAGCCCGGGTCGGGACGATCGTCGTCCCGGCCCGGGCTGGTCGGTCCTCGCGATGGGCTGGTTCGGCACGACTCAGGGCCGGTCCCCCGGAGGACCGGCCCTGAGCTGTCGATCGCGAACAGGACCAGCTGCGACATCGCTAGTGCTGTGTCCACTAACGTTGGCCGGGTTGTGTCAGACCCTCGTGGTTGGCTTCGGATATGCCCAGACGTAGGGATTCGGTGGCGCCGCGGGTGGTGCATCGCACCGCCCGGGTCGGCCTGCGTCTGACCCGGGCGCAGCGGCAACGCTGCTTCGGCCTGCTCCGCGCGGCCGGGGATCTTTGGGCGTGTGTATTGGAATACAACAGCTGGCGGCATCGTCGTCAAGATCGGCCGGTCGCGAGCTATCAGGAGTTGTGTCGACTGCTCGCTGCGTCTGGTCCGGGCACGTTCGGTGAGCTCGACTCGACCGGCGCCCGGTCGGTGTTGCGTCGCTATTCTGATGCGTGGTTCAGCGCTGCCGCCCGCCGTAGGGCGGGGCATGGTGAGGTGCGGTATCCGCGGCGGCGACGGTCGTTGATGCCGGTCCGTTGGTATCACGGCACGTTCGGTCTGAGTGAGCGGCGGCTGCGGTTGCCGACCTCGGCCGGGAGCCCGCCGCTGGTGGTGCGCCTGGACCGGGCGGTTCCCTACCCTGATGATGCGGTGCGGTCAGTGACGCTGGTGTTCGATCAGGGGCGGTTGTGGGTCGAGGTCACCGCGGAGCTTCCGGTCGCGACCTACTCTGCGGGTCAGGAGCCGGAGCGGGGGCGGGTCGCAGGGGTCGACCTGGGCATCATTCACCCGTACGCGGTGGCAGCCGGTGATGGGCAGATGTTGCTGGTGTCCGGGCGGGCGATCCGCGCCGAGCACCGTCAGCACCTGGCCGACACGAAAGGCCGCCGCCGGGCGACCGCGGCCCGTGCGCCGAAGAGGGGCCAGCGGGGTTCGCGGCGGTGGCGCAAGACCCGCCGGCGGGCTCGGCTGATGCAGGGGCGGCATCGGCGTCGGGTACGGCAGGCCGGGCACGAGGCCGCGAAGACCGTGATCGGCTGGGCAGTGCAGCACCGGGTCGGGACGCTGACCGTCGGTGACCCGCGTGGTGTCCTCGATCTGCCGGCGGGTCGGCGGCACAACCTGCGGTTGCGGCAGTGGCAACTCGGCCGGGCGATCGCGGTCCTGAAGGACAAGGCGGAGCTGGCCGGGATCACCGTGCATCTGGTCGATGAGCGGGGTACGTCGTCGATCTGCCCGGTGTGCCGGCGCAGAGTGGTCAAGCCCCGCGGGCGGACCATGGTGTGCAGCAGTTGCGGGTTCGTCGGGCATCGTGATGTTGCCGCGGCGTTCACCATCGCCACCCGGACCCCGGGCGGCGTCACCACCACCGCACCCGACACGGGTGCGGTCATCACGCACCGTCGAGCAGGCCGACACCTTCCCGGTGCCGGGCTGTCCCGGCGTGACCCACGCCGCCCACCAGCGGTGTCAGGGTCGGTTGGCCGGCTGAGGCCCGCCCCACCACCGGTGGGGAGTCGCTCGCTTCGACAACGGCTGGGCGAGGAACCACAACACCACCGACAACCCGGTGAACGTTAGTGGTCACAGCACTAGGGTTCCTCCTGATCACCAGGCATTTCCGGTAAACTTTCGGTATATATTTGGTGACTGTAAGTACTACATAGATGTCTGTCAATGTCAATGGGCGATGAGCAGCCAGGAAGTCGGCCTCTGGTCTGCAAGCCTGGCCCGTTCTGGTTCGCCGAAAATTTCGGTGCCCGTCCTGTGTCGGCCGAAGGTCGCGGGGCCGGCCGGCCGGCGGACGTGGGGTCATGGAAACGCCCGTCCGCGGCGGTGTTAACGTCTCATCCCGTTGCCGGCGAGCGCCGCTAGCTCAACTGGCAGAGCAGCGGACTCTTAATCCGCGGGTTCGGGGTTCGAGTCCCTGGCGGCGCACCAACGATCAAGGCCCCGACCCGGTGGGATGCGCTGGGTCGGGGCCTTTCGTGTGCCTGGGTGGTTGGTGCTCTCACCGACGGGCGGGCCGGCCGGAGGGCCCGGCTGTTCGCGGACGCGGGCGCGGGCGCTCGCGCCCCCGTGGCCCAGGGTGTGACCGTCGCCCGTCCGCGACAGGCCCCGGGGGCCCCGGTGCCTCACGAATCATCGTTGCACGGCGGGCCGCCGGCCAATCCGTGGTGTGCCCGGTACCGGCCCGGTGTGTCATTCAAAATCTTCCGAAAGGCGAGATGGAATCCTACCGAACTCCGGTATCCCACCATCTCGGGTATTGAACTGAGTGGGGTTTTGGTGTACGCCAGCAGTTGCACCGCCTCCTGCATCCGGCGTCGGGTGAGATGTAGCGCCGGTCCCTCACCGACGAGATCCCTAAACGTCTTGGCGAAACTCGACCTCGACATGCCGGCGCGCTGTGCCAGCAGGTCCAGCGTCCACGGCTGCCGGAACTCGCCGTAAATGGCGGATAGGGCACGGCTTACGCCGGAATGGGCCAGTGCGCGCAGGGCCGGCGAGTCGACTGTCAGATTCTGCAGTGCCACGCGGAGGGCGAGCACGAATACCATCTCAAAAGCTCGCAGAGTCACCAGCGGGCTGCCCGGCTCGCGCCGCTCGGTCTCTGGAACCAGCGACTCCAACGTTCGGAGCAGGAGTGGCTCCTCGTCGAGCTCGGGTTTGCCCAGCACGAAGACCGGCGGGAGCGACCGGTACAGCGGGGGTTCGCCGCCGGGGTCGTAGTTGAGGCTGGCACACATCAACTCGGTGAGAGCACCCTCCTCGCCAATCCGTACAATCGCCGACTCGCCGAGGCGGCGCTCGGGGAGCAACTGGCGTAACGGGTGAGTCGGTCCCGGTGATCCGTCGCCCAATGTGTGCGCTGTGCCGTAGGGAAAGATCGCCAGGTCGCCCCGGCGCAGCAGAATGGGTGGTCGGTCCCTAAGCTTGACGTAACAACTGTTTCGTAGGACGTAGTGAAGCACCGCGCAGCGATCGTCGTCACCCTGGACATTCCATGGTCCCCGCACGACCCAGCGGCTGTGGAAAACGCTGATCAGACGTATCGGTTTGAGCAGCTCAGCCAGTACGTCAAGGTCATTCATGGACGATCCTTAAATCAGAGCGGAGGGTTCTTAATTGATCGTAGCTAACTCTTCCGTGAAACTTCCGGGGGAAGCAGGTCGTTCGGTCGAGACGATCGGTATACGTGGTTGCGTATCGCAAGACGAGCTTCATGCACGGGGGCCTTCCTGGTGTCGCGTCGAACTTCGCGGGCTGCACTCCGCTCCCGCCGTTGACCACGGCGGTCGGTGTCACCCGCGTTGATGGACGCATCGCCGGCCGGCGATCCGGCATGGAACGAGCAGGGAGGGAGCGTCGATGCGGATACTCATCGCCGGGGCGGGCATCGCCGGCTTGACCACGGCCCTGAGCCTGCACGCGGCCGGTCTCGACGAGATCCGGCTGGTCGACGCGGCCCCGGAGATCCGGCCCCTCGGTGCCGGGATCAACCTCCTGCCCAACGCCGTCAGGGAACTCGCGGACCTCGGCCTCGACGCGGCGGTGGGCGCGGCCGCCGTCCCGACCACCGAGCTGGTCTACTTCAGCCGGCACGGTGACGTGATCTGGCGTGAGCCGCGGGGCCGCGCGGCCGGTCACCGATGGCCGCAGCTCTCCGTGCACCGGGGGCACCTGCAGATGGTGTTGCTCGCCGCCGCCGAGGAACGACTCGGCCGGGGGTGTGTACGCGCTGACGCGCGGGTCACCGACTTCTGTCGGCTGCCCACCGGTCGGGTGCGGGTCACCCTCGCCCATCGCACCGGCGACACCAGCACCACCACCGAGGTCGACGCCCTGATCGGAGCGGATGGCATCCGGTCCGGCGTCCGCCGGGTGCTCTTCCCCGACGAGGGACCGCCGGTGTGGCAGCGGCAGGTGGTGTGGCGCGGCATCACCAAGATTCCGCCGTTCGCCGACGGTCGGTCGATGTTCGTCGGAGGCGACAGCACGTGGAAGGTGGTCGCCTATCCGATTGCGCCACTCCCGGACGCCGCCGGCCTGGTCGACACCAACTGGGCGGTCTCCCGCACCTTCGTGCCGGGTGAGGTGGTCGACCGGGCGGGGTGGGACCGGGTGGTGGATCCTGCGAAGCTGCTGGCCGCGCTCGACGGCTGGGTCTTCGACTCGCTCGATGTCGGTGCCCTCATCGCCGCCGCCGCCCCCTTCGAACAGGCCATGGTCGATCGCGATCCGCTGCCCCGCTGGACCTTCGGACCGGTGACGCTCGTCGGTGACGCCGCCCACGCTATGTGCCCGATGGGGTCCAACGGCACCACCCAGGCGATCATCGACGCTCGTGCCCTGGCCAGCGCCGTGGCCGTCGAACCGGACATCAGCACCGCCTTCGTGGCCTACGAACGGGACCGGCGTGAGCGGATGACGCTGCTCCAGAACTGCAACCGGGCCCTGGGCCCGGAGGTGGTGGTCGCCATGGCGGACCGGGCCAGATCGGTCATCCGTCCCGGTCCGTCGGCGCGCGACCTCGACCGGGAGCTGGCTGAGATCTCTCGACGCTATGCGGAGTTGGGCGGCTTCGACGTGGCGGCGGCCAACGCGGCCTCCTCCTACTCGGTCCGACGCCGACCGCACTCCGCTCGCCCCGCCCAGCAGCCGGCCGGGTCCTGAGTGTTCCGGACACCTGACAGGTCCACCCACCACCAACCACCTGCCTAACCCCGTGATCGAGGAGATTGAGACATGACGCGAACCGGTGAGCAGTATCTCGATGCGTTGCGCGACGGCCGAGAGATCTGGCTGGACGGCGAACCGGTCAAGGACCTGACCCGACACCGCGCGTTCCGCAACACCGCTCGGTCCATCGCCCACCTCTACGACCTGACACACCAGGCCGAGTTCGCCCCGGTGTTGACTGTCGAGTCCCCGTCGGGCGACCGCATCCACCGGGCGTTCCACATCGCCCGCGACTACGAGGATCTGGTCGCTCGGCGCAAGGCACACAAGATCTGGTCCGAGGCGACCTTCGGATTCCTCGGTCGTTCGCCCGACTACATGGCGTCCGGCCTCGCCGGGTTCGCCGCCCTGCCGGAGGTCTTCGCGGGCAGCGGGTTCGACGGTCGGGACAATGTCGCCGCCCACCATCGGCGGATGTCTACTGGTGATCTCTACCAGGCGTTCACCATCACCAACCCGCAGATCGACCGAACCAGGTCCGCGTCCGAGCAGGAGGAAGACGATCTCTACCTGCGTGTGGTGAGGGAAACCGACGGCGGCATCGTGGTACGCGGCGCGAAGATGATCGGCACAGCCGCCGCCTTCGGCGACGAGGTGGTGGTGGGCACGATCGAGCCCTTGGCCCCGCAGGACGTGGAGTACGCGCTGAGCTTCTCCCTCCCCCTCGACACCTCGGGGCTGAAGTTCGTCTCGCGCGCCTCGTACGAGGCCGGTGCCCGGAGCGTCTTCGACAACCCGCTCTCCTCCCGGTTCGACGAGAACGACTCGCTGCTCGTCTGCGACGACGTCTTCGTGCCGTGGGAGCGGGTGCTGGTCTATCGCGACGTGGACGCCAGCCTGGGCCAGTGGTGGGCGACGCCGGCGTACAACAACTTCGTCCACCAGTCGGCCACCCGCTTCTGGACCAAGCTGGAGTTCCTCACCGGCCTGGCGATCCTCATCGCCAAGGCGAACAACACCTACGGTCTGCCCCCGGTGCAGATGCAGATCGGCCGCCTGATGACCTGGGTGAACATCGCGCGTTCGATGTTGATCGCGGCCGAGACGGAGTTCGTCCCCGTCCAGGGCGGCGAGGGCGTCATGATCAACCCGGAGATTGCATCCGCGCATCGAGCGATGGCCGGTGACATCTACCCGAAGGCGGTGGCCGAGGTCAAGCTGCTTGCCGGCGGCGGCCTGATCCAGCTCCCCGCCTCCGGCTACGACCTGCTGCACCCCGAGCTGGGGCCGGTGCTCGCCAAGTACGTGCGCTCACCCGGCCACTCGGCAAAGGCGCGGATCAAGCTGCTCAAGCTCGCCTGGGACGCGCTGGGCTCGGAGTTCGCCTCTCGGCACGAGCAGTACGAGCGTTTTTACCACGGTGCCCCGCACGTCTACCTGCCGGCGGTGGTGCGCGACGGCCGCCCGGACCTGTGCGAACGGCTCACCCAGTCCTGCCTGGACGGCTACGAACTGGACAACTCGATGTACGGCGCCTCATGACCAGTCCGGACTTCTCCCCGCCCGGTGCCACCGCCACCGAGGCCTCCGGGGCACCCCACCGGTGGCGGGCGCTGGCGGTGCTGGCCTGCACCCAGTTCCTCCTGATCCTCGACACCGCGATCATCAACGTGGCGGTGCCCTCGATCGGCGAGGACCTGCACATTTCGCCCACCGGGCTCTCCTGGGTGGCCAACGCCTACCTGATCACCTTCGGCGGGCTCCTGCTCCTCGGCGGACGCAGCGCCGACCATATCGGCCGCCGCCGGGTCTTCGTGATCGGTCTGGTCGTCCTCGTCCTCGGCTCGGCGGTGGGCACGGTCGCGAACTCGGCCGGCTGGCTGATCGCCGGTCGGGCGATTCAGGGTCTGGCCGCCGCGCTGGCCGCCGCCGCCGCGCTGGCGCTGGTGCTGAGCATCTTCCCGGAGGGTCCGGAACGGCATCGGGCCCTCGGCATCTTCGCCGCGATGGCGGGTGCCGGAGGTGCCGTCGGCACGGTCCTCGGTGGGTTGCTGACCGACTCGTTCGGCTGGCGCTCGACGTTCCTCATGAACGTCGTCGCCGGTGCCGTGCTTGCCGTCGTCGCCCTCCGGGTGGTGCCCAAGGTACGCGAATCCGCAGACCGCCGGGCCTTCGACGCGATCGGCGCCGTGACCGTCACCGCCGGCCTGGGGCTGCTGGCGTACGCGTTGGTGTCCACCGGAGACATCGGTTGGCTCGCCGGTCGAACCGTCGGCGCGGCCGGTGTGGCGGCGCTGTGCCTGGTGGCGTTCGTGTTCATCGAGCGGCGCAGCAGCCACCCGTTGGTGCCGTTGGGCATCTTCCGGCGGCGTCGACTCCGCACCGCGAACATCCTCGGCGGGCTGGCACAGCTCGTGCTGTTCCCGACGTTCTTCTTCGTCAGCATCTATCTCCAGGACGTGCTCGGCTACTCGCCCCTGGGTGGCGGGCTCGGTCTGTTGCCGATGTCGCTGGTGGTGATCGTGGTGGCCGCGATGGCCGAGCGGCTGATCGCCCGGCTCGGCCTCGAGGTCGTGATGACGGTTGGCTTCGTCCTGGTCGGTGTGGGGATGCTCTGGCTGTCCCGGCTCTCCGCCGAGGGGGACTTCGTCTCCGAGGTACTCGGGCCGACCGTCCTCATCGGCATCGGGTTGCCACTGGTGAGTGTGACGACGAATGTCGCGGCGACCGCGGAGGCGACCGACAACGAGGTCGGGCTCGCCTCCGGGCTGATCAACACGAGTCAGCAGATCGGTGCGGTCGTCGGTCTTGCGGTCATGGCCGGTGTGGCCGCCGCCCGGACCAGCCAGGTGACCGGTGACAACCCGGCCCGCCTGGACGCGGCGGCAACCACCGCCGGCTTCCAGGCAGCGTTCCTGGTGGGCGCGGTGGTCTCACTGATCGCGGCCGCGGCGGCCGTCCGGCTACGTCGGGCCCGGCCGGCGCCCGTCGGCTCGGCGACGGTCTCCGGACGGTAGGCCGGCGGCCGATCCCGTGCCGGATGCGGCGGAGCCCGGCACCATTCGGACTCCACCGGCCGAGCGGACCCGGAACGCCCGCGGTCCGCGCACCCGGTCGTGACCCGAGCGGTCCCGGCCGGAAACGAGGACCTGGCACGACGGGTCCTGCACCAAGCGCCGTGCCCCCGGGGCGGGGCGCTCCTCCCACGCACGCGAAGGAACTGAGCAATGACAGAGCAGGGCAGGCAGTATCTGGTGTTCGGCGCGACCGGTGGCCAGGGTGGCGCGGTCGTCCGGACCCTCGCCGAACGGGGCCATCCGGTGCGCGGTTTCGCTCGTCGCGGCGCCGAGCCGGCCGGCTCGGGGGTCAGCCTGGTCGCCGGCGACCTGGCCGACCCGGCCGCCGTGCGCGAGGCGTTCGCGGGCGTCACCCACGCCGCGGTGACCCTGCCCCTGGTGTACGACACACCGACGGTCGCCGACTACGCCCGCAACATCGCGGACGCCGCCCGGCAGGCCGGCGTGCAGCAGCTCGTTTACAACACCAACACCTGCATCCCGAACGACACGACGCCGTACCCGGCGTACGAGACCCGACGGATCACCGCGGAGATCCTGGTGGACAGCGGCGTGCCTACGGTCGTGCTGTGCCCCCCGGTGTACCTGGAAAACCTCTTCAACCCCGGGGTGGGTGGGGCGTTGGCCAACCAGAACGTGCTGGCGTACCCCTTGCCCGCGGACCGGCGGGTGGCCTGGCTGTCCCACGACGACCTGGCGGCGGCGATGGTGGCGGCACTGGACCGTCCGGACCTGGTCGGCAGGTCTGTGCAGTTCGGCGGCGGCGACGTCGTGACCGGCCCCGAACTGGCCGCGATCTTCTCCACCGCGCTCGGCCGACAGATCAACTACCTGCCGCTGGAGGTCGACGCCTTCCAGGAAGGGCTGGCCTTCGCGTTGGGCGCCGAGGCGGCCACCGGCGTCGCCGGCATCTACCGCTGGGTTGGTCAGGATGCCGGTCGTGACCTGTTCGACCTGGACCCGGCGACGCTGCCGAAGGTTCTGAACGTGACGCCGACGCCGATCGCCGAATGGGTCGCGGCGCGGCCGTGGCAGCAGTTCGCCTAAGAGGAGCAGGTGGAACTTCCCTGAGGGCGGTCACCCCCGGGCAACCTGGCCAGCCGACACAGCAGTCGGCCGGCCGGGCTCCGGGGGTGACGGCCACCGCTCGCAACGGCGCGGCGGGTCCACCGCACGACCTTCGCGGCAAGGAGCTCGACACATGTGGTCAGCACGACGACAGGCGGGGGAGCCGATCGCGGTGATCGGCGCAGGGTGCCGCCTCCCCGGCGCGCACGGCCCGGCGCAGCTCTGGCAACACCTGGTTGACGGTCGGGACCTGATCACGGAGGTCCCGCCGGACCGGTTCTCGGTCGACGACTACGTCGCACCGTTTCCCCCGCCCCCAGGCATGACGACCAGTCGCTGGGGTGGCTTCGTGGACGGCGTCGCCGAGTTCGACGCCGAGTTCTTCGGCATCGACGACGACGCGGCCGCCAGCCTTGACCCGCAGCAACGGCTGTTGCTGATGACCGCGTGGGAGGCGCTGGAGGACGCCGGACAACTGCCCGAACACCTCGCGGGCAGCCGGACGGCGGTGTTCGTGGGCCAGAGCCAGGCTGACTACTGGGATCTCCAGAGCTCGCGACCGGACCGCCTCGGGTTGCTCTCCGCCCTCGGCGGCCAGCAGCGCGGCATGGCGGCCGGCCGGCTCTCGTACACCTTTGACCTGCGCGGACCCAGTGTGACCGTCGACGCCGCCCAGGCGTCCTCGGGTGCGGCGGTCCACCTGGCGGCGCAGAGCCTACGGTCGGGCGAGAGCACGATGGCTGTCGTCGCCGGGATCAACCTGGTGCTGGCGCCCACGCCAGCGGTGCTGTTCGGGCAGGCGGGGGTGCTGGCTGCCGACGGGCGGTGCAAGTTCGGCGACCGATCCGCGGACGGGTTCGTCCGTAGCGACGGTGTCGTGGTGGTGGTCCTCAAGCCGCTGTCCGCCGCCCTCGCCGACGGTGATCGGGTACGCGCCGTGCTGCTGGGCAGCGCGGTGAGCAACGACGGTCGTGCCAAGCCCGAGCTGACCGCGCCCTCGGTGACCGGTCAGGCCATGGCCATGAGGTCGGCGTACGCCACCGCCGGCGTCTCCCCGGGGGATGTCGACTACGTCGAGGCGCACGGGACCGGGACCCGCATCGACGCGGCCGAACTCGCCGCGATGACCGAGGTGCTCGCCGAGGGGCGGCCCGCCGGACGGCCTTGCCTGGTGGGGTCCGTCAAGACGAACCTCGGCCACACCGAGGCCGCCGCCGCCCTGACTGGCCTCGTCAAGGCGGTGCTCTGCCTGGAGCACCAGCTCGTACCACCCAGCCTGCACTGCGCCCGCCCCCGGGCGGACGTCGACTGGGCTCGGGTACCGCTGGTCGTGCCCGACGTCGCGACCCCGCTGCCCGACCGTGGTCGACCGGCGATCGTGGCCGTCAACGGGCAGAGCATGCCCGGCACCAACGTCCACCTGGTGCTCGCCCAGGCGTCGGTGGTCCCGGACCCGGGTGGAGCCGGGACCGGCCGGTCGTCCGGAGTGCCCGAGGCGGGCCGGGACCACTATCCGCTGGTGCTCACCGCCCGCTCACCGGCCGGGCTGACCGAGCTGATCCACAGCTATCTGGCTTTCCTGGCGCCCGACGGCGCGGGCGCGGCGCTCGACCTGCGAGACATCTGCTACAGCACCAACGTCCGGCGGCGGCGCTACCCGCACCGGGTGGTCGTGCGTGGCAGTTCCCACGACGACATGATCCGGGAACTTCGCGCGGTGCTGTCGGGCGAACCGCCGGAGACCGTGCTGACCCCGCACGACATCGGGCCATCGGGCCGGCTGGTGCCGTTGCCGCTCCGGCCCTGGCAGACCACCCGGCACTGGCTGGACTGGGTGGGGCCGCCGAGCCCAAGAACCGCGGTCGGCACCTGATCGGCGGCAGCGCTGCCGTCACCGCCGCACCCGGACCACCTCGTCGTCTTCCCGCTACCTGCGCGCACGTCGTGCCGCCATGACGCGCGCCCTCCCGCCACCACCCACTCACCGTCCCCTCTCGCACCAGGAAGTGAGCAATGCCAAACGCAACGATCACAGACCTGTCCAGCCTGGCCCGGATCGAGAACGTCCGGCTCCTCGACCCCCTCAACGCCGACCCGGCCTGCTTCCGCCTCCGCGCCATGAACGCGCAGGCCGACGTGCCAGCGATAGCCGGTGCCCTGCGCGCCCTGATACCCGGCCTGGACGAGGTCGCCACATACTCGGTGGACGAGTGCCTCGCGGCGATGCGCGACCTCGGCATGTTCCTGGGCTCCCTCAAGCGGCACGGCGTCGAGCCGCTGTCGGTCGTGCCGGAAGCCACAGCGGTGCTGGAGGAACTGGGCCGGCGCACCGACATGGTGCCCCGCGACACCGTGCACCACTACACCACCTGGAACCCGCTGGGGCACCGCCAGCGGATGTACACCGGCGACCCGCAGGAGGGGTTCCTCCAGGAGTCGGTGCGGATGGTCTTTCCCAGTCTGCGTACCGGCCTCAACACCTGCGACGTCCTGGCCGACACCGCGCCGACGGACCCGGAGTTCGCGCCGCTGCTGGACGAGTTGAACCTCCGGCTTACGGCGATGGTGGACTCGATCGACCTCGTGCTGCGACACGTCAGCCCGGTCTTCTTCGCCCGGGTGCTCCGCCCGTACTTCGAGGAGATCATCGTCTCGGGCCGGGAACTGCTCGGCCCGGCCGCCGCGCAGGTGCCACTCTGGCTCGTCGACCAGGTCATCTGGGCGGCGGACCGCAGCGAGCCCGATTACAGCGAGTTCATCCGCCACTCGGTCCCCTTCAGCCTGCCGCGCTGGCGGAGCTACTACACCCGGTGGACCGAGCGGAGGTCGGTGGTGAGTCGCCTCGTCGACGCCTTCGGCGGGGTCGACGGCGCGGCGACCGGCAACGAGTCCCTGGTGCTACGCCGCGGCGCGGAGGCGCTGGCCCGGGTGTTGCGTACGGTGGTGGTGTTCCGGGGTCGCCACCTCGGCATCGCCCGTCAGGCCTACCAGGCCGACCTGCGGCTCTATCCGGTCGGCAGCGGCGGCGCCAGCGTCGAACTGCTCCGGCAGATCATTGATCTGACCCGGCAGAACGCCGGCCTGGTCCAGGCCCGGCGGTCCGACCCGCCGACCGAGTCGCACAGGGTTCGACCGGAGGGCACGATTCCCCGGCAGCGCTGGCAGGGCGGGGTGGCCCTGTGAGGGTCCTGGTCGCCGGTGCCGGCATTGGCGGGCTCACCCTGGCGCTGAGCCTGCACGCGGCGGGGATCCGTGACGTCCGGGTGCTCGAGGCGGCCCCGGAGATCCGACCTCTCGGGGTCGGTCTGAACATCCTGCCCAACGCGGTGCGCGAACTCGCCGAGCTGGGTTTGTTGGACGACCTGACGGCGGTCGCGGTCTGCACCGGGGAACTGTCCTACTACAACCGGTTCGGTTCGTTGATCTGGAACGAGCCGCGCGGGCGATCCGCCGGCTACCGCTGGCCGCAGCTGTCGATCCACCGGGGTCGGTTGCAGATGGTGTTGCTCGAGGAGGTACGTCGACGGCTCGGTGACGCGACGGTCGTCACCGACGCGCGGGTACGGGACTTCGACATCCGGCCAGACGGTTCGGTGCGGACCGTGGTGGGGCAGCCCGGCCCTGGCGGCGTCAGCGAGTTCGAGGCTGACGTCATGGTCGGTGCGGACGGCATCAACTCGGCGGTACGCGCGGCGCTCTACCCCGGCGAGGGCGAGCCGCCGTGGAACGGACTGCTCGTGTGGCGGGGGTCGGCCTGGCGGACGCCCATCCTCAACGGGAAGACGATGATCATCGCGGGGGACGAACGCCGCCGGGCCGTGGTGTACCCGATGTCCCGAGCGGCTGGCCCCGGGCAGCCGGTCCTGATGAACTGGGCGCTGGCCCGACCCGCTGCCGAGCAGGACAGACCGGCCCGTGCCGACTGGAACCGGGTGGTCGAACCGGATTCCTTCCTGGCCGACTTCGCCGACCTCCGCTTCGACTGGCTGGACGTGCCGGAGCTGGTCCGGGCCGGCGGGGAGGCGTTCCTCTATCCCATGGTGGACCGAGATCCACTACCCCGGTGGAGCTTCGGGCCGGTCACGTTGCTCGGCGACGCCGCGCACGCCATGTACCCGATGGGTTCCAACGGTGCGACCCAGTCCATCGTGGACGCGCGAGTGCTGGCGCACTGCCTGGCGCTGCACGCCGACCCGGTCACCGCCCTGAGCGAGTACGAGCGCCTGCGTCGACCGGTCACCACGGACCTTCAGGAGCGCAACCGGCAGCTCGGGCCGGAGCTCGTCATCAGCCTGGCGGCTCAGCGGGCCCCGGACGGCTTCGTCGACGTGCACGACGTGATCCCGGCCACCGAGTTGGCCGAGATCTCCCAGCGGTACGCCCGCCTGGGCGGGTTCGACGTTGCCACGGTCAACGACCGGCCGTCCTACGACGTGCCGGTCGCCGCCCGGGGAGTACGGCCGTGAGAGTCGACAGTTATCTCGACGTCTCCTGCCCCTGGTGCTATGTCACCAAGCGGCACCTCGATGCGGCTGTGCGGGAGTTCGGCGATCCCACGGTGCGGGTCGTGCGGCATCCGTACCAGATCGACGGCGAACATCCCGCCACGCCGATGCCGATGCTCACCTGGCTGGCCGGGAAGTACGGCGCGGCAAAGGCGACCCGGATGAGCAGCGAGGTCACCGCGTACGGGCGCGGCATGGGTATCGCCTTCGCGAACGAGTCCGGCTACGCGGTCAACACCCTGGCCGCGCACCGACTGCTCTGGTTCGCCGGGCGGGAGTACGGCGAAGAGGTCCAGGGGCGGCTCGAGGAACTGCTCTTCGCGGGGTACTTCGTCGATGCCGTCGACGTCTCCGACCCCGAGGTGCTCGTGGAACGGGCCGGTCGGGCGGGGATGGCGCCGCAGCGGGTGGCCAGCTTCCTCGATGCCGGCGCCGGCGTGGACGAGGTCCGGGAGCTGGTCCGGCAAGCCCGGCGGGAGACCGCCGTCGTCCCCCTGATCGTCGTCGATGGCCGGATCCGGCTCGACGGCGTGCACGAACGTGACCGCCTGCTGGCGGCGTTGCGACAGATCGCGGAAGAAAGGTGACTCAGATGGAAGTGACTCGTCGTGGAGTGCTGGGTGGTTCGGCGGTGCTGGGTGGTGTGGTGACCGCGGCGCTCGTCGGCGCCGCACCCGCACCGGCGGCCAGGCCGGGGTCGGCGGCCGGTGACGCGCTACTGACCGTACGGCCCGGCGACCCGCAGTACGCCGACCTGGTGCGCGGTGTCAACCAGCGGTGGGTGGGCCGACCCGGGCAGGTGGTGGTGGCCACCTCGACCGCCGACGTCGTACGGGCGGTCCAGCAGGCCGCGCGTTCGGGACGGCGCCTGTCGGTCCGCAGCGGCGGCCACTGCTTCGAGAACTTTGTCAGTGATCCCGCCGTCGAGGTCCTGGTGGACCTGGCGGGGCTCGACCAGATCGGCTTCGACCCGGCCCGGCGGGCCTTCGTGGTGGGCGCGGGTGCCCGGTTGGAGGAGGTCAACCGCCGGCTGTTCACCGGTTGGGGCGTGGCGTTGCCGGCCGGCTCGTGCCCGAGCGTGGGCGTCGGTGGGCACATCGCCGGCGGCGGTTACGGTCCGCTCAGCCGCCTGTTCGGGCTCACCGTCGATCACCTCTACGCGGTCGAGGTGGTGGTGGCCGACCGGTCCGGGTCGGCACGGGCGGTGCTCGCCACCCGCGAGGCCGACGACCCGAACCGGGAGTTGTGGTGGGCACACACCGGCGGTGGCGGCGGCAACTTCGGCGTGGTGACGCGGTACTGGTTCCGTTCACCCGGCGCGGACACCTCGGATCCCCGCCGGCTGCTGCCCCGGCCACCAGCCGAGCTGCTGGTCAACACCGTGATCTGGCCGTGGGAGGCGATGGACCGGGCGGCGTTCACCCGGCTGCTGCTCAACTACAGCCGCTGGTACGCGGCGCGTAACCGGCCGGGCCGGGTGGAGAACCACCTCTACAGCCATCTGATCACGTTCCACCGCTCCGGTGGCGCTGTAGTGCTCAACACCCAGGTGTCCGGGCAGGCTCCGGACGCTGACGGGCTGCTCGACGAGTTCCTGGAGGCGATCGGGGACGGGGTGGGCGTGCCCATGCAGAGCACCGTCCGGCGCCGGCTGCCCTGGCTGCTCGGAACCCAGTGGTCCGGTTTCGCCGACCGGCCGGTCGGACGCCGGATCAAGGGAAAGTCGGCGCTGCACCGGAGCGCGTTCACCGAGGCCCAGGCGGCGGCCATCCACCGCGCGCTGGTCTCCACCGACTACACGCATCCCGGCAGCGGGGTGCTGATCGCTCCCTACGGTGGTCAGGTCAGCGCCGTAACCGGGTCCGCCACCGCGAGTTCGCACCGCGACGCCGCGCTGATACTGCTGTACGTGAGCGAGTGGGACAACGAGGCAGAGGATGCGACCCACCTCCGCTTCCTGCGCGAGTTCTACCGGGGCGTCTACGCCAGCACCGGAGGTGTGCCGGTACGCGACGGCAGCACCGCAGGGGCGTACATCAACTATCCGGACGTCGACCTGCGCGATCCGGCGTGGAACAGCTCGGGTACCTCGTGGCAGGAGCTGTACTACGGGGAGAACTACAAGCGGTTGCGGCGGGTCAAGAGTCAGTGGGACCCGTTGCGACTGTTCCACCACCAGCTCTCGGTGGAGCCGGCCCGATGAAGGAGGTGTCCCGATGAGCGTGTTGCAGGAGATCGTCCGCGGGGTGCGCGCTGATCTGGCGGAACGGGAGGCGCTCGTCGAACTGGCCGACCTCCAGGCGGCGGCAGCCACTGCCGCCCCGCCGCTGGACGTGGTGGCCGCGCTGCGCGGCGACGCGGTACGGGTGATCGCCGAGATCAAGCGGCGCAGCCCGGCCAGGGGTCCGCTGGCCGCGATCGAGGACCCGGCCGGGCTCGCCGAGGCGTACGTGGCCGGGGGCGCCGCCGCGGTGAGCGTACTCACCGAACCGCGCCGGTTCGGTGGTTCCCTGGCGGACCTGAGCGCGGTCCGTGCCGCGGTGCGGGTGCCGGTGCTCCGCAAGGACTTCATCGTCTCGCCCTACCAGCTCTGGGAGGCTCGAGCCCACGGGGCCGACCTGGTGCTGTTGATCGTCGCCGCGCTCGGCCAGGCCGAGTTGGAGTCGCTGCTGCGGCAGGCGACCGAGCTGGGCATGACCACCCTCGTCGAGGCGCACGACGCCGAAGAGGTGCGCCGGGCGGTCGACGCTGGCGCACGGGTGGTCGGCATCAACGCTCGGGACCTCAACACACTGCGGGTCGACCGGGGCGTGTTCGCGACGATGGCCGCCCTGGTGCCCGACGACGTGGTCCGGGTCGCCGAGTCGGGGGTGCGGGTTCCGGCCGATGTCAGTGCCTACCGAGAAGCTGGTGCGGCGGCCGTGCTGGTCGGTGAGACGCTGGTGACCAGCGCGGATCCACGCGGGTCGGTCGCCGCTCTGGTGGCGGCGGGCCAGCGGCCGGCGGGAGTGGCCCGATGACCCCCCCGTGGGCGGCGCCGCCGCAGGCGTACGTGGCGCTGGTGGCCGAGGCGCTCGACGGCGCTGACCTGTCCGACGGCGGGGACGGCCACTTCGGTCGGTTCGGTGGGCAGTTCATGCCGGAGGCGCTGATGGGGGCGCTGGCCGAGGTGGCCGAGGCGTATCACCAGGCCCGTAAGGATCCGGAGTTCCACGCCGAGTTCGCAGCGCTGTTGACCGGCTTCGCGGGGCGGCCGAGTCCGCTGACCGAGGCGCCCCGGTTCGCCGAGGGCGTCGGCGCGCGGATCCTGCTCAAGCGCGAGGATCTCAATCACACCGGCTCACACAAGATCAACAACGTGTTGGGCCAGGCGCTGTTGACCCGTCAAATGGGCAAGAGCCGGGTGATCGCCGAGACCGGTGCCGGCCAGCACGGCGTCGCGACCGCCACCGCGGCGGCACTGTTCGGCCTCGAGTGCGTCGTCTACATGGGCGAGGAGGACATCCGCCGGCAGGCGCTCAACGTCGCCCGGATGCGGGTGCTCGGCGCGCAGGTCGTTCCGGTGTCGGTGGGTAGCCGTACGCTCAAGGATGCCCTGAACGAGGCCATCCGGGACTGGGTGACCAACGTGGACACCACCCACTACGTCCTCGGCACGGCGGCGGGCCCGCACCCGTTCCCGGCACTGGTCCGCGACTTCCACCGGGTGATCGGGCTGGAAGCTCGCGCCCAGGTGGCCGCCCTCGGTCTGGCCCCACCGACGGCCGTGGCGGCGTGCGTCGGTGGTGGCTCGAACGCGATCGGCGCGTTCCACGCGTTTGTGCCCGACAGCCGGGTGCGCCTGTACGGCTTCGAGGCCGGAGGACGCGGCGTGACGACCGACCGGCACGCGGCCTCGATCACCGGAGGCTCGGTGGGCGTGCTGCACGGCGCTCGCACCTACCTGCTCCAGGACCGGTACGGACAGACCAGGGAGAGCCACTCCATCTCCGCGGGGCTGGACTACCCGGCGGTCGGCCCGGAACACGCCTGGCTGCACGACACCGGCCGGGTGCGGTATGAGCCGGTGGACGACGACGAGGCGATGCGGGCCTTCGCGCGGCTGAGCCGTACCGAGGGCATCATCCCGGCGATCGAGTCGGCGCACGCGCTGGCCGGGGCGCTCCGGATCGCGCCCACGCTGCCCACCGGTCCGAACGACGCCCAACCGGTGATCGTCGTCTGCCTCTCCGGACGAGGGGACAAGGACATGCACACCGCCATCGAGCACCTGGGGTTGGAAGGGGACGATCGTGGGTGACGCAGACACGTCGGAGACCAGGCTGAGCCGTGTCCTGCGTAGCGCACGGGCGGCCGGGCGGGGAGCGCTGATCGGCTATCTACCGGTCGGGTTTCCCACCGTCGCCGACTCGATAGCGGCCATGGAGGCGATGGTCGCCGCGGGCGTCGACGTGATCGAGGTCGGTCTGCCCTACAGCGACCCGGTCATGGACGGGCCGGTCATCCAACATGCCGTGGATGTCGCACTGGCCAACGGAACTGTCACGCCGCATGTCTTCGAGGCCGTCGAGGCGATCACCGCCGCCGGAGCGGCCGCGGTCTGCATGACCTACTGGAACCCGGTCGAGCGCTACGGCGTCGACCGGTTCTCCGAGGAACTGGCCGCCGCCGGCGGCTGCGGGCTGATCATCCCGGATCTCATTCCCGAGGAGGCGGACCGTAGCGGCTGGACCGCGGCAAGCGACGCCCACCAGCTCGACCGGATCTACCTGGTCGCCCAGTCCTCGACCACCGAGCGGCTCAGCCGGACGGCAACGGCCAGCCGGGGCTTCGTCTACGCGGCGGCGTTGATGGGTGTCACCGGCACCGGCGGCGCCAAGGCGGAAGCGGCGCAACGGCTCGTCGGCCGGGTGCGAGCGGTCAGCGACCTACCCGTCTGCGTCGGGCTGGGGGTGTCCACCGGGGAGCAGGCGGCTCGAATCGCCGCCTACGCCGACGGCGTGATCGTGGGCGCCGGCTTCGTCCGCCAGCTGATCGACAACAAGGACCAGGCCGCCCGGCTCGACGCGGTCCGTGGCTTCGCCGCGCTGCTGGCCGACAGCATCCGGGATGCTCGTGTGCCCGCTTGACCTGCTGGCAGGACCGACCGCCGACGCCCGGCGGTCGGTCCTGCCGCTGTACCCGGTCGGGGTCGGCATCCGACCGTGCCGGCAGCTCGGCTCTGCCCGTCCGGCCGCCGGCCCCTTCCGGAACCCGTCCCGCCCGGCTTACCTACAGTGCGGCGACGGTGCCGTCCGGAGCCCGCACGGCGCTCCTGGCCAGCGCACCGCCGACCTCCCGCCAGCGATCGAGCAGCCGACGGGCGGCGCCGGAGTCGATGGCCTCCGCGGCGAGCCGTACACCGGTCGCCAGCCGGGCGGTGACCGACTCGTCGGTCGGTCGGGCCGCCGCGATCCCGGCCGCCGCCGCGAGGAGCACCGCATCGCGTACCGGGCCGGCCGCACCGGCCAGCACCTCGCCCACGACCCGCGCGCTGTCCTGTGGCCCGGTGGTGCGCAGCGCCGCCAACGGGGAGTAGCCGATACCGATCTCGCGAGGATCGAAGACCTCCTCGCGCACCGTCCGGTCCTGCACCGACCAGATCCGGGACGTCGTGGTCACGGTCAATTCGTCCAGCCCGTCGTCGCCACGGAACACCAGTGCGCTTGCGCCGCCACCGGCCAACACCCGGGCGACCAGTGGGGCGGCCCGCACGTCGGCGACGCCGACCGCGTGGGCGGACGGGCGGGCCGGATTGGACAGGGGCCCGAGCAGATTGAACACGGTGGGGACTCCCAGCTCCCGGCGGACGGGGGCGGCGTGCCGCATCGCCGGATGGAACACGGGCGCGAAACAGAACCCGATGCCCACCTGATCGACCAGGGTGGCCACGTCGGCGGCCGAGAGCGGCAGGGGCACCCCGAGGTGTTCCAGGACATCGGCGGAGCCGCTCGACGACGACACCGACCGGTTGCCGTGCTTGACCACCCGGATCCCGGCGCCGGCGACGACGATCGACGCCATCGTGGATATGTTCACGGTCTGGGCGCCATCCCCGCCGGTGCCGACGATGTCGACGGTCGGGCCCGCGACGGGCACCGGCACCGCGTGCGCGTACATCGCCCGCAGCAGCCCCTCGACCTCGGCGACGGTCTCACCCTTGGCGCGCAACGCCACGAGGAAGGCGGCCAGCCGGGCCGGCCCGACCGCACCCCGCATGACTTCGTCCATCGCCCACTCGGTGTCGGTCGCGGTCAGATCCTCACGCCGCAGCAGGGCGCTCAACAGCACGGCCCAGCGCCGATCGGTCTCGGTCATCGCTTCCCCTCTCAGATCCTCCTGCCCACTGTCGGATCGGAGGTCGCGCCGTGCCAGACCACCCCGACGTCGAACGGCCGGTCCACTTCGCGCGTCGAGGGAGTGGTGTGATGACCTGGCGGTTGTTCATCCACGTCGACCGAAGCTCCGGCACCCCGTTGACCGCGCAGATCCACGACGCCATCCAGCGTGAGATCACCGCCGGGTCGCTGCGGCCGGCCACCCGACTGCCGTCCAGCCGGCAACTCGCCGCCGACCTGGAGGTTTCCCGCAGTGTCGTGGTGGAGGCGTACGACCGGCTGATAGCCGAGGGCTACCTGGAGGCGGTACGGGGCTCGGGCACCCGCGTCGCCCGGCACATCACGCCGGTATCGGCCCGGCCCGAGCCGGTGGAGCATGCCGCGGCGCAGCTCGTCCGGTTCGACCTCCGGCCGGATGCGAGCAACGCGGTCCATTTCCCGCACCGCGACTGGCTGGCCGCGTACGACCGGGCGATCCGGTCGGTCCGCCTGCCCGACCTGGACCGGCCGCCCCCCTTCGGCGTCCCGGCACTGCGCACGGAACTCGCGGGCTATCTGGGCCGGGTCGTCGGGGTCCGTGCCTGCCCCGGGCAGACACTTGTCACCGCGGGCTTCTCGGCGGCGCTGCGACTGTTGAGCATCTCGCTGCGCCGCATCGGGATCGACCAGCTCGGCGTGGAGGACCCGGGTCACCCTCGGCACCGGGACATCGCCGCCCGGTTCGGCCAGCGACTGTACCCGGTGCCCGTCGACGCCAGCGGGATCAACGTGCGGGCGCTCGCCCGCAGCGGGGTGCGGGCGGTGCTGACGACGCCCGCCCACCAGTTCCCGACCGGGGTCACGATGACCCGGGATCGCCGGGACCAGTTGCTGCGCTGGGCACACGACACCGGCGCGTGGATCATCGAGCTGGACCATGACGGTGATCTGTGGATGGAACCCCGGCCCCGGCCCCTGGCCCTGCAACGCGAGTCGCCCGACCGGGTCATCTACGCCGGCACGGCCAGCACGATCCTTGGCCCGGGGCTGCGGGTGGGCTGGCTGTGCGTCCCGCCCACCCTGTCGTCCGTCCTCGACCGGGTCGGCTCGGAACGTGAGTTCGCCGGCGACAGCCTGACCCAGTTGGCCTTCGCCGAGTTCATCCGCAGCGGGCTACTGGACCGCCACGCCCGACGTATGCGGGCCCGCTGCCGGGCCCGACGCGAAGCGCTCACCCAGGCCGTCGGCCGTCACCTGCCCGAGGCCCGCATGAGCGGGTCGGCGGCCGGGCTGTACGCGTACCTGAGACTGCCCGCGCACATCGACGAGGCCGCGTTGGTGAACGGCGCGGCCCGACGCTCGGTGCTGGTCGCCGGCGGCCGGTCCTGCGCCACGGCGGAGCCCTCGCCGACCGCGGCTCTGGTAGTCGGGTACGCCGCTCTGCCCAGGTCGGGGTTGTTCGAGGCGATCCGGGTTGTGGGGGAGACGGCCGCGGAGCTGTCCGGCCGGCCCTGCCTGCGCCACAGCGCCTGACGGGCCGGCCGGATCGCTCAGACCGCCGCCACCGAGGCAGTCAGGAAGTTCTCCAGCAGGCGCATGCCGTCGACGGTGGTGATGCTCTCCGGGTGGAACTGGATGCCCTCGACCGGAAAATGCCGGTGCCGCAAACCCATGACGAACCCGTCGTCGGTGGAGTGAGCGGTCGCCTCCAGCACCGCTGGCAGCGGCTCGCCGACCACCAGCGAGTGGTAACGGGTGGCGACCATGTCCGGCGCCAGGCCGGTGAAGACGCCGCGCCCGTCGTGCCGGACGACGCTGGTGCGACCGTGCATCGGCCGGCCGGAGACCCGCACCTCCGCGCCGAAGGCCATCCCGATGGCCTGGTGACCGAGGCACACCCCGAGCACCGGCACCCGGTCGGCGAAGAGCCGTACCAGCTCCACGTGACCCGAGTCGGCCGGGTGTCCGGGGCCGGGCCCGAGAACCACCGCGTCCGGCCCCCAGGCGAGCAGGTCGGCCTCCGACAGCGTCTTCGACCGTACGGTCTCGGCGTGCACGCCGAGATCCCGCAGGTATTGCTGGATGATGTGCACGAAGCTGTCGTAGGCGTCGATGAGAAGCACCTTCACGGCTTCAGTTCCTCTCCGGTCAGGGCCCAGTAGGCGGCGGACATCTTGTGCAGGGTCTCGGCCCATTCGCCCTCGGGGTCGGACTGGGCCACGATCCCGGCCGAACTCTGGGTCGAGTACCGGGTGCCGTCGAAGCGGACGGTGCGGATGCAGAGCGCCAGCTCGCTCCAGCCGCGCGCGTCGACCAGACCGACCGCGCCCGCGTAGCTGCCCCGATCGTCCCGCTCGATCTCGCTGATGATCTCCATGGCCCGCAGTTTCGGCGCACCGGTCATCGTGCCCGCGGGAAAGGTCGCCCGCAGCGCCGCCCAGAGGTCCGTGGCCGGATCCATCCGGGCCGAGACGGTCGACACCAGGTGGAAGACGTGGGAGAAGGCCTCCACCGCCATCAGCCGGTCGACGGCCAGGCTGCGCGGTCGGGCGACACGACTGACGTCGTTGCGACACAGGTCGACCAGCATGATGTGCTCTGCCCGTTCCTTCGTGCTGGCGAGCAGCGCCCGCACGCGTTCGTCGTTCCCCTGCCCGTCTGGGTCGCGGCGGGTGGTGCCGGCGATCGGCCGCATCACCAGCAGGTCCCCCTCGGTGCGGAACAGCAGCTCCGGGCTGGCACCGATCAGGGTGGAGTCGGCGTGCGGCAGGAGGTACATGTGCGGCGAGGGATTGCGCCACCGCAGCCGCCGGTACACCTCGAGTGGGGTCAGCGACGTACGCACGTCGATCCGGTGGCCGATCTGGATCTGGTAGATGTCACCGACGTGGATGTGCTCCAGGCAGCGTCGCACCCAGCCGAGGAACGTCTCCCGGTCGACGTTGTCGCTGACCTCGTCGGGGGGCGGCGCCGCCGGCACCGCCACCGACAGCCCGGCCGACTCCGGAACCGGTGGTACGTCCGGGAGGGCGGGGAAGCACGGGTTGTCGCCGCGCAGGTGCCGGACCCGGCCGGTGCGGGCATCGAACCAGACCGACTGCTGGAACAGGGTCAGCGTCAGATCCGGGACGTCACCCTCGGGCCGGGGAGGCAGGTCCTCCATGTGCCAGGCGGCGCCGTAGCCGGCGGTGAGGAGGAAACCGAAGGCGTACGCGTGCGGCGGCTCGTCGGTCACCACGTCGAAGAGGCGTTGGGTGTGGCGCAGCAGCTCCCAGACGCTCTCCGACCGGTCGAACCTCCACCGGTCGGGCCCGTCGGTGCGCAACCCGAGTCCGGCGGCCAACCGCCGCAGCGCTTCCACGATGCCGGTCACCCCGTCGAACTCCAGGTGTTCCGGGTGTAGCCGGATCTGCGCGAGACGCCCCCAGCCGACCACCGAACCCTGTCGTTGCGGCTCCGACCCGGAGAGGTTCTCCAGCAGGAACACCTGGTGACTGCCGAGGCTGGCGGCAAGGGAGGCGTAGAGCTCCAACGGATCGCGCGAGGCCAACTCCGTCGAACGTACCGCGACCCGGATCCTCGGGTGCTCAAGCAGGCCCTGCGACGTCACGGCGTCGCGATCTGTCCGGGCAGCCTCATTCGTCGGCATCACATCCCCCTTCGCCGCTGCCAGCCAAGCAGGTGGCACCGGGGGACCCCAGACCATTCGCCGGTCCGTGTACCGGTCCACTTCGCCCTCGCGGTGTCCGTCGTGGTGGCGAATTCCCAGGCCGCGGAGGTACGCGGACGTTCTTGCCGGGCCGCTCAAGTGGCCCCTACGGGTTTGACGGGGCTGGGTCCGCCGGGCCTACGCTCAGCCTGGCCGGTCCATGACCCGTCTCACCAGACCATGCTCTGCCGATGCGGAAGGCTGCCATGACCAGCGCTCTGCTCGCTCCTGTGCACCACGCCCATACCGCCACCACCCGGGCGGCCGATCATTGGCGCGGCCGACCGGTCGCCCAGGCACCGGACTGGCCGGACCGGGACCTGCTGGACCGGGTGGTCGGCCAGCTCAGTACCGCGTCAACCCTGGTGTCACCGCAGGAGTGTGACGAGTTGACGACCCGGCTGGCGCAGGTCGCCCGGGGTGAGGCATTCCTGCTCCAGGGTGGTGACTGCGCCGAGACGTTCGTAGGCACCTCGTCGCTGGCAATCCGCCGAAAGCTGGAAACCCTGCTCCAAATGGCGGTGGTCCTCACATACGCCGGCTCACTGCCGGTCGTCAAGGTCGGGCGGATGGCCGGGCAGTTCGCCAAACCACGGTCGACGCCGACGGAGACCCGCGACGGCGTGACCCTGCCGGCCTACCGTGGCGACGCGGTCAACGGCATCGGGTTCACCGCCGAGGTCCGCAGGCCCGACCCGCGCCGCCTGCACGAGATGTACCAGGCGTCGGCGGCGACTCTCGCGATCATCCGGGCCTTCCTGACCGGCGGGTACGCCGACCTGCGTCAGGTGCACGCCTGGAACCAGGACTTCGTCGCTCGCTCGCCCGTCGGCCAACGCTACGAGCGCCTCGCCGACGACATCGATCGGGCGCTGCGCTTCGTCCAGGCCTGCAACATGGACCTGTCCGGTAGCCGCAGGGTCGACCTGTACACCAGCCACGAGGGTCTGTTGCTCGACTACGAGGAGGCACTGACCCGAACGGATCCCCGCAGCGGCCGCCGGTACGCCGGCAGCGGTCATCTGCTGTGGCTGGGCGAGCGCACCCGGCAGCTCGACGGCGCCCACCTGGCATACCTGACCACGATCGACAACCCCATCGCGGTCAAGCTGGGGCCGAGCACCACACCCGAAGAGGTGGTCGCCTACGTCGAACTGCTCGACCCGCACCGCCGGCCCGGCCGACTGACCTTCATCGCGCGGATGGGCGCCGAGCTCGTCCGTGACCGGCTTCCGGCGCTGGTCGAGGCGGCCGGTTCCGTCGGTGGCGAGGTCATCTGGGTCAGCGACCCGATGCACGGCAACACGATCACGGCGCCGAGCGGGCACAAGACCCGACGCTTCGACGACATAGTCGACGAGGTGACGGGCTTCTTCGAGGTACACGCCGCGTTGGGCACCCACCCCGGGGGCCTGCACATCGAGCTGACCGGCGACGACGTGGCCGAGTGCGTCGGCGGCGGGGAACCGGTCGCCTTCGACGACCTGCAGGCCGGTTACGAGTCGGCGTGCGACCCCCGGCTGAACCGCAGCCAGTCGATCGAGTTGTCCTTCCGTACCGCGGAACTGCTGCACAGCAACTTCCGGGCGGCCCGGGCCGTCGCCCCCACGAGCACCGAACCGTCCCGGCCGTCCTGAAGCGCCGGGCGGGTGTCGAGAGGCACGCGGACGGCGGCACCCGCCGTCCGGCGGCATGAGGAAGCCGGCGCGGACCGGGCCTGGTGGGCGCAGGCGCGGAGCAATTCTCAAGCGTCGAGAAACTAGGATCCGACCATGGCTAGGACGGACACGGCTTCCCGAGTGATCATGGCTCCGGCCGACCGTGTGTACGCGGCACTCGTTGACCCCGAAGCGCTGACGATCTGGTTGCCACCCGAGGGCATGAGCGCCCGATTCGAGCGGTTCGACGCCAGGCCGGGCGGGTCCTACCGGCTTGTGCTGACCTATGCCGACGCCTCGACCGCACCGGGCAAGAGCACCGCGGACTCGGACGTGGTGGAGGCCTCCTTCGTCGACATCGTCCCTGGTGTACGGGTGGTGCAGGCCGTCGACTTCGTCTCCGAGGACCCGGCCCACTCGGGCACGATGACGATGACGTGGACGGTCACGGAGGTGGAGCAGGGCACACGCGTGGAGTTCCAGGCGGACAACGTCCCGGTCGGTATCTCCGCCGGCGACCACGCCGCTGGCATGACCTCCTCACTCGCCAACCTGGCAGCGCATCTCGAGACGTGACCTGACGATCGGACGGCGGCGGAAGTGGATGCGGTGCGAGCCGGCTAACGGGCAGCCAGTCCTCGACGGTCGACGCCGCGCGGGGACCAGCCGGTGGCGGCAGCCCATTCCTCCGCTGCGGTCACTGCCAACCGCCGGGTCGAAGCCCAACCTGGAGCCGGTGACGATGTTCGACCGACCACGTCTACCCGAACGATTCCCCGCTGCTCGACGAGCAACGACCATCTCTCCGCCATCCCTTGCTCTGCACCCGCGGAGGCGCCAGCTACGGACCGTGAGTGTCGCCTCCGCGGGTGCAGAGCAAAGGAGCCGCAGGGGGGTGTGGTGGGCGGGAACCGGTTCATCGAACGCGACTACGGCGGCGTCGAGGTCGGCGACGCTGACCTGCAGGTCGAACACCGGCTTGGCTGCCATGCCGTGGATCGAGGTGCTGCCGATGGATCCACCCGCCGTGCCACAGGTGCCAGAACAGCCTGCAGGTCCGAGGAAGCACGGCTATTCGACGATCGCACCGTTGCGGGCGAGGTGGTCGCGGACGGCCTGCGGCAGGCCTGTGGCTTCCCGGAAGATCGCACCACGGACCTTGCTGCTCAGGTTCGCCGTGGCGACCTCGGCGCGGGTATCCAGGTCATAGGCACTGAGGCCGCCATAGGCGTCGGCGACGACCAGAAGGCCCCGGTCGGTGAAGGTGAAGCTCGTGGCATGACGGTCGGGGTCGATCTCCAGGATCGGCCGGGCAGGCTCGTCGACGTGGAACACGCGAACGCCGCCGCTGTACGGGACGGCGGCGACGCTGCCGTCCCGGCTCAGCCTGAACGCGCGCAGGCTCCGGGCCGGGTAGTCGAGGAGCCGGTCGTAGGGTTCCCCGTACGGGTCCACGAAGTCGACCAGGCGCACGCTGCCCGTGTCGACGTCGAGCAGCATCAGGTGCGGACCGTCGTCGTCGACTGAGATCACGCCGACGCCACTCGCACCGTAGAGCTGCATGTTGTCCGCGTCGGCCGTGGGGACCCGCAGGGTGCGGTGCGCCTCGTAGCGAAGGTCTCCGCCCGCGCCGATGAGCAGCTCGAAGAGTTCGACCTCGGATGTCGGAAAGGTGTCGTCCTGGTCGGCGCCCAGCACGTTGAGGCCGAACACCCGACCGGCCCCGTTCACCTCGAATGTCACATTGGCCGCTTCAAGGAGGATCTCGGCGGTCAGCGCGTCCGTGTCGATGTCGCGCAGAGTGAGCAACTCGCCGTTCTCGCGCTGGTGTAACTCCAGCAGATAGTGCTTCTCGTCGATCTGCCACGCGTCGCCGGTGATCCCGCGGATGGGATGCGGCGACATCGTGCCGCTCGCCGGATCGTGGAGGACTCCGGCGAGCCGCGACGCCGTCGTGTCGTCCCGATAGACGACAAGCATCTTGCCGTCGTCGAACATCACGCCGCCATCCACCTTGCCAGGCAATCTCAAGACCAGCTCAGGATCTTCGGACAGCGTCCACAGGTAGAGCTGGCTGTCCCGGGTACGGCAGCCGACCGGCAGGTCGCCGCGGCTGCCGACGGAATCCACGGCGCCGCGCTCGAAGCCGAGGTAATCGGCAGTGGCGAAACGGGCGCCGGTCAGGTCTGCGCCAGCCAGGTCCACGTCCTCCAGATCGGCGCCCTCGAACCTGGCTCCGCGCAGCGAGCAGCCGGCCAGGCTCATTCCCGCGTCATACCGATCCAGCTGCGCCGACCGCAGGTCGACGCCGTCGAGCTGTCGCCCGCGCAGCGTGTTCGGGTCAATTCGGGCAATGATCTCGATGAGGTTCGCGCCCAGCAGGCTCGTGTGCGTGTCGGACAGTTCCGCGGTGCACCGCAGGTACTCGACAAGCGACTCGATCGGGTTCGTGGTCAGCATCGGGCTCATCAGGTCGAAGACGGCGGGCGTGTCGACACTGACAGCGGAGTCGGCGAGCTGCTGAAGACCTTCCGGGCGCCATCCGATCGCGGCGGCGCGCTCGTCGGCCGGGATGGACGGCAGCTCCGACCACGTGAACCTCGGCTCGCGCGTAGGCCGCACCGACCCGATCAGGGCCATGAAGTCCTCGTTCATCACGCCGAGCTTGGCCGCCATCCGGTACGCGGCGAAGAACTCGAGCAGGGAGCGATGGGCCGGGGAGTAGTCGCCCTCCGAGTTCCGGACCAGCATGGTCTGCCCGAGCATGTCGTAGTGCCAGTGGTCCAGGTCGCGCTGTTCCTGGACAGCGGGACCGAAGCACGCGCGGATGTGGTCGGGAATCGCCCGGTAGTTGATGCTGAGGATCGACTCCTTGAGCATGTACGCGGACAGCTCGCACAGGAAGTAGACCTTGTCGGCCAGCGACGTGAACGTACGCTCGGCCCGAATGTCAGCATCGATCTTGTGCTGCACCGCGTACAGGTAGACGCGGGAGATGTCGACCTTCGCACCGCGCTCGATGGCCGGCAGCGCGGAAAGCACGAGGTCAGCCATGACCGGGCGCCGGATGAGGTCGACCAGGTCCTGATTCTGCAGGATGACGTCCTTCGCGGGACCGCTCGTCAGCTTGTCGAGCAGTTCGTCCACCTGGTCGTCGTCGAATGGCTCAAGCTCGACCACCTCGAACTGCGGCGGCTCGCCGGTCAGGGCCTGCGTCGAGGCGGCCAGCCGGGCGCTGAGCACGTCGCGGCCCTCGCGCGCCTCGGGGAAGTGTTCGGTGCGGCAGGTGAGCAACACCTTCGAACCGGGAACGACGGCCCGGGCCAGCTCCCAAAAGTTGTTGATCATCGCCTGGCGGTCGACCCGGGCGGCCATCTCGTCGAAGCCATCGAAGATCAGCAGCAGTCGACCCATCCGGTTCAACGCCTCGAAGACGCCGTAGCCGCCGGGCAGGATCTCGTGCTTGCGGAAGAAGAACTCGCTGAACAGCGACTCAAGGCTGACCGCCTTGGCGTAGTCGCGCAGCGGGATCACCAGCGGCAGGCGCGGCCGTTTGCGGCCGGAGGCCTTGGCCGCCCGCCACTCCTGCGCGACGGTCCAGGCGAAGTGGAGGCTGAACCAGCTCTTGCCCATGCCGAATTCGCCGAGGATCGACAGGTGCTCCTTGGTGTCGTCGTCCAACCAGGACCGCACGTATTCGCCAAGCCCGCCCTCGCGCCACGAGTAGACGCTCCGGGCGGCGATCCGACCGCTGCCCCGGTCGGGCTCGTCCTTCACACAGGAGGGTGGCACGAACCGCTCGTCGATCTGGCGGTCGCGGACCTCGCGCTCAAGCCATTTCAGGTACGGCTCGAAGTCGGCGCTCTCGTCGATCAACTCGTCGAGGGTGTAGCAGTAGACCTGTTCGAGCTGCTCGTCGACAGCGCGGGCGGCCTTGCTGATCCGCTGCGGCACGACCACCCAGCCCTCGGACGCGTGGTGGGCCGTCACCAACTCGGCAGCGCGGGTGACGTCCGGGGCACTGAGCTCGCCACTCTTGCCGAGGACGACAGCGGTGTCGTACCCACGGCGGGCTGGCACCCGCACCAGCCAGACGAACTCCGCCGGGCCGGACTCGACCTCCCGCAGAATGCGGTATTCCACCGCGGCGAACCACTCGCGCAACTCGTTGGCCAGGTGCCGGATCGAGGTGATCGCCCCGCCCTCCTGCCGCAGGATCTCCTCGCGGGTGCCCATCCGGTCAATTCGCCTGATCAGCCCGGCGAGGGTCTCCTGGATGTCGTTGACGCCGAGCTCCATCCTGGTCTCGGCGGCGGTGCGGGTGCGGTCGACCAGCCGGTTGAAGACTATCGAGAAGCCGGTGACCTCACGGGCCAGGTTGTAGTCGAGACGGCCGAGCGCGCCGGTCTCCTCATTCCACTGGAGGATCTCGGCGACCTCGCGGTCGAGGTGAGCTGGGTCGCCGGTCACGAAGGACCGCTCGAACGCCTCGCGCACGTACTGGTTCTGGAACAGCCGGAGTACCGGTTCTGGCTTGCCGTAGCAGTACTCGACCACGGTGTAGGTGTAGACGCCCGCGAAGTCGGGCGGTGGCGCGTCCGGCGCCATGCCCAGCTTGTGCAGGACCGCGACCACGCCCTCCTGGCGCTTCAGCTTGTCGGTCGCGGGCTTGGCGATGGCGCCCAAGACCCGTAACGCCGTGGATAGCTCCGCTCCAGACATGACTGCCTTGTATCACGCCGCCCCGCCAGACGTAAGCGAGGGACGCAATGCCGATCCATCAATCTGCGGGGTTCGGGATTCGCGTGCCCGGAGGCACATCAACGATCGGTGCTACATGTTGATCATGTGGCCGGCCAGGCCGTGAATGGCCTCCTTGACGGCCTCGCCGAGGGTCGGGTGGGCGTGGATGTTGCGGGCCACCTCGGTGACGCGTAGCTCCCACTGCCGGGCCAGGGTGAGCTCGGGTAGCAGCTCGGTCACATCAGGACCGATCAGGTGGGCGCCGAGCAGCTCGCCGGTGGCGTCGTCGCTGAGGATCTTGACGAAGCCGCTGGAGTCGCCCAGGCCGTGGGCCTTGCCGTTGGCCGTGAAGGGGAACTTCGCCGCGTTCACGGTGTAGCCGAGCTTGCGGGCCTCCTCCTCGGTGTAGCCGAAGCTGGCGACCTGCGGCTGGCAGTAGGTGGCCCGCGGGACCATGGCGTAGTCGATCTCCATGGTCTCGGCGCCGGCGATCGTCTCGGCCGCCACGATGCCCATGGCCTCGGCGTTGTGGGCGAGCATGAGCTTGGCGGTGACGTCGCCGATGGCGTAGACGTTCGGCACGTTCGTGCGGCAGCGGCCGTCCACCGCGATCGCGCCCCGGGGAGCCAGCTCGACGCCCAGCTCGTCCAGGCCGTACCCGTCGACGTTGGGCGTGAAGCCGATGGCCTGGAGAACCCTGTCGGCCTCGATGACCTGCTGCTCACCACCACGGGACACGGTGACCCGCACCCCGGCGCCGGTCTCCTCGATCTGCTCCACCCGCGTGCCGGTGAACACGTCCACGCCCAGCCGCCGGTAGTGCCGCCGCAGCTCGGCCGACACCTCCGGGTCCTCCAGCGGGAGCATCCGATCGAGAAACTCGACGATGGTCACCTGCACGCCGTAGTTGTGCAGCACGTACGCGAACTCGACCCCGATGGCACCCGCGCCCGCGATGACGATTCGCTCGGGAAGCTCGGCACTCAGGATCTGCTCCTCGTACGTCACCACGCGCTCGCTGAGCTGGGTGCCGGGCAGCAGCCGCGGGGTGGCGCCGGTGGCGATGATGCAGTGCCGGAACGACACGGCCCGGCTGCCGTCCGGACCATCGACGCGCAGCGTGTCAGCTCCGGTGAACGTGCCCCGGCCGTTGATCTCGGTGATGCCGTTCTTTTTCATCAAGTAGTGCACGCCTTTGACCCGGCCGTCGGCGACCTTGCGGCTGCGCGCGTGCGCGGCCCCGAAATCGAAGGTCACCTCGCCGGTCGAGCTGATGCCGAATGTCTTGGCCTCGCGCGTGAACAGGTGGGCCAGTTCGGCATTGCGGAGAAGTGCCTTCGACGGAATGCAACCCACGTTGAGGCAGACGCCGCCCCAGTATTTCTCTTCCACGACCGCCGTGCGCAAACCGAGTTGAGCAGCACGGATGGCGGCCACGTAGCCACCGGGACCGGCGCCGAGCACCACGACGTCGAATTCGTCAGCCATCCGCAGATCCTAACCACACGCACGGTGCTGGTGTGAGTCGCGCTTATGTGACGAAGAACTGTTCTCGCAGATCCGGATCCCCGGGTCGAGTCGCGGTTGTCGAGATTGACCAAGGCAGCGTCGAACACACGTCCTGGAGTGCGGTGCTGCCTCTCGTCAGGTGAACAGGCCGGCCGGCGGCGAGTGGTGGCCCTCGCGCACGTGCGAGTAGTCGCGGGCCTCGGCGACGAGGCCCGCCTCGTCGAAACGCAGCACGGTGCATCCGGAGATGGTCAGGGGCTGGTCCTTGAGGTGGACCACCGCCCAGTACTCCACGGTTGCGGCATCGCCGTCGACCCGTGGCTCGCCGAAGAACACCTGGGCGGGTCGGGACTCCTCGGCGAAGGCTTCCTCCAGGTAGGCCCGGAGGCCGGCTCGGCCCCGGTACGGGCGGAACAGGGAGGCCCAGTGGTCGCCGTCCTCCCGTTGCAGGGCGACGATCGCGTCGATGTCCCGGGTCGGCCAGGCGTCGGCCCAGGTCGTGGCCCAGCGGCGGGCCGCCGTGTGTGTCCGCATGGTGGTGTCCTCCGCTGCTGCCGCGTCTCGGGTCAGCCCAGTTCGTACCACCGACCCCTGACGCTCGCGCGGCCCGCGTCGCGGCTCCTCGGCTAGCGCGGTGGCGAGACGTACAGCCCGGTGTTGCACCCCGTCTCGCCCGGTGCCAGCCAGATCGGGTCGTACGCCGGTGCTTCGATGGCTCCGCCGGGCGTCCGGACCAGCAGGAGGCACTGCCGCTCGGGGGGCACGCTCAGCACGGCGACGAGGGCATTCTCGTGGGTGGTCGTGTCGACGGTGACGTGCTTCTCCGGGAAGGCGGCTCGCACGGCGCCCGCGAGGGTGTCGGGCGTGGCGGTGCGCAGCGCCGCCGCGAGCCGGTCGCGCGCGTCGGCGGGCATCGCCGGGTACGGCTTGGCGACGGGCACCAGAGGCATCCGCACGGAGGGGCAGTCGATCTCTTCGGATGAGGTGTTGCGGCCGAGCTTCAGCAGGTAGCGATAGCACCGTGTGGCCTGGCCGGCGGAGTGCCCGGGGTTGCCGAAGGGCCCTCCGGGGTCTTCGTCCACTGTCACCACGAACCGGACGTCGATGGTGGCCCGCTCGTCGCCGAACGTGCGGCCGGACCAGGCCAGCGGCTCACGTCGGACCTTCGACGTGCCGTCTTCGGTGGGGTCGAGGACTTCGGTCGCGGCGATGTACTCGGCGTCCCGCACCCAGTCGCGATGGCCGAGTTCCTCGTCGAGGCGCTTCGCCTCGGCCGCGGCGTGGTCCCGTGCCATCGAGGTGCCGTCGCCGTACTCCGCGCATCCGGTCGACACCAGGCAGAGCGCCAGCACGGCGCAGACCAGCGGCGTGGAGCCGAGCCGTCGCCGGGTGCCGGAGGGTCGTCGACCGAGTCGGTGCGGATGAGCCATGGCGTCGAGCATGCCGGCCGACGGCGGCGGCGGGATGAGTGCTCGTACTCAGCCCGCTGGGCAGCGCGCTCCTTCGTCGCGGATTCATCGGACGATGCCGGTGACGCCGGGGGCGGGGCTCGGGCGTTCTGCCCGGTACGAGCGTCTTTGCGCATTGACCACTCTTAATTGACTGTTGCAGTCGTCACACGTTCGACATACAGTCCCTGGGAGAGCTTCGTAGCGATTGGAAAAAGAGTGCGGTCGGGCGACAGCAGCCCCTCCGCCAGTCCTTAGTGGCATCGCTGTTCCGTGCTCGTCGCTCGATACCCACATTCGGCATCCCGTCGACGGCAAGTGAAAGGAACAGCACGTGAAATCAGCAATATCCACCGCTCGAACGTCATTGTTGGCGCTCGCGGTCTTCGTCTCCGCCGCAGTGCCGGCCGTGCTGACGAATCAGCTACCGGCCTCGGCCGCGGTGCAGGCGACCTACTATGTCGCCCCGGACGGCAACGACACCAACGCGGGGACGCTCGAATCCCCATTCAAGACCCTGCAACGCGCACGGGATGTCGTTCGTACGGTGAATACGAACATGACCGGCGACATCGACGTGTTGCTGCGCGGTGGGAGTTATCCGATCAGCAGCACCGTCGAGTTCGGCACGAGCGACTCGGGCACCAACGGCTTCCGGGTCAGCTATGGCGCGTACCCCGGTGAGAAGCCGGTCCTCGACGGTGGTGTCCAGGTGACCGGGTGGACCCAGCACAGCGGCAACATCTGGAAGGCGCCACTGGATCGCGCCAACAAGCTGCGGGCGCTGTACGTCAATGACAAGCGAGCCGTGATGGCGTCGAAGACGATCAGCTCGGGCGGGTGCTACGGGACGTACAACATCACCGCGAACCAGGCCGCGTGGGCCTGGGAGTCGGGCTCGCAGTGCGACGGCGCCAAATACAGCCTGAACGACTTCCCCGCCGTCGCCCGCAACCAGGACGACATCGAGATCGAGACGGGGACAACCTGGACCACGGCCATCGTGGGTGTCCGCCAGGTGACCACGAGTTCCGACGGCGCGAACCGGGTCGCCCTGTTCCAGCAGCCGGGTGCGGCGATCGCCCAGGGCTCGTTCAACGGCAACGCCCAGGTGGGCGGCACCCACAAGCTCATGAACGCCTACGAGTTCCTGGACGCGCCGGGCGAGTTCTTCTTCGACAAGGGCACCAAGACGGTCTATTACTACAAGGCCACTGCCGACAACATGTCGACCGCGACGGTCTACGCGCCGAACAACGTCACCACCGTGCTGCGGGTCGCCGGCACCTCGACCAGCAGCCACGCCCGCAACATCACGTTCTCCGGCCTGACCGTGCAGCACTCCGACTGGAACCTGTTCAACGTCGCCGGCGCGTCCTTCAAGCAGGCGCAGCAGGGCAACCTCGGCGCCCAGGTGTACGCGAAGGGCAACTTCCACGTCTACCACTACCGCAACGTGGACGTCGTTCCCGGCATTCTCCAGGTGCAGAACGCCGACGGGATCCTCCTGCAACGCAACCGGATCCAGCACACCGGTGCCGACGGGATCAGCATGGTCAACGACGTGCAGGGCTCGCAGTTGATCGGCAACTCCACGAACGACATCGCCGGCTCCGCGATCCTGGTGGGCCATCCCCAGCACGTCTACATCGGAGACGGCACGTCGACCAACCGCGAGAAGTACTCCGCGCAGGTCGAGGGGCTGCCGAAGAACATCGACATCAAGAACAACTATCTCTACGACAGTGCCGTCCTGTTCAACGGGCACAGCGCCATCTCGGCCTACTTCGCGGACACCCTCACCATCCAGCACAACCGGATCGAGAAGACTCCGTGGTCGGGCATCACCCTCGGCTGGGGCTGGTGGAACTTCGACGGGTCATCGGGCTCGATCGTGCCCAACCGACCCACCACGACGGCGCGAAACAACAACATCAGCTACAACCACATCATCGACACGGTGCAGCGCCTCAGTGACACGGCCCCCATCTACACGCTCGGCAGCCAGCCCGGGACGATGATCACCAACAACTATCTCCAGGGCGTGCCGTCGGGCCACAAGTACGGGCTGCACCCGGACGAGGGGTCGGCGTTCATCACGTTCCGCGACAACGTCCTGAGCATCGACAAGAACGTCACCTGGATGATCAATTCGGATGATTTCGGGCGCAAGCACGATCTGAGCATCACGCAGATCTACGGCCCGATCAACAAGGTCTCCAACAAGAACCTGCCGAACAGCACGGTCGCCGACATCCTCGTCTCCTCCGACTATGTCTGGCCCGCGGCGGCCTACAGCATCGCCGCGAACTCCGGACTTGAGGACGCGTACCGGGACATCGTTGCGGCGAGCACCTTCTCCGCGCCGAACTACGTGCTGCCGGCCAGCACGTTCGTCGCCAGTGCCACGGCGTCGATCCCGATCCGCAGCACCGGCGACGCCACCAAGTCGGTCTGGCTGGCTCCGTCCGGCACGACCACCTTCACCGCCGGGGCGACGATGACCAGGGCGACCGGCACCGCCACCTCCATCGCCGTGCCGACGACCCAGGGCGAGTACCGGCTCTACGTGGTCGACGCGCAGGGCAACCGGTCGGCGGAGTCGACATTCATCGTCCGGCAACAGCAGGGCGGCGGCGGTACGGGCGTCGGGCAACTCGTGGGTGGCCAGTCCGGCCGCTGTGTGGAGGTGCCCAACTCCTCGACCACCAACGGCACCCAGACGCAACTCTGGGACTGCTCCACCGGCACCAACCAGCGGTGGACCCACACCGCCAGCAAGCAGCTGACCGTGTACGGCAACAAGTGCCTGGACGCGTCCGGGGCCGGCACGGCCAACGGCACCGCGGTCATCATCTGGGACTGCCACGGCGGCACGAACCAGCAGTGGAACGTCAACACCAACGGCACCATCACGAACGCCCAGTCCGGGCTCTGCCTCGATGCCAACGGCGCTGCCACCGCCAACGGCACCAAGGTGATCCTCTGGTCGTGCAACGGCGGCGCGAACCAGCGGTGGACGCTGCGTAGCTGACCGATCAGACCCCGGGGCCAGGCCGACACGGGCCTGGCCCCGGGCTATTTCTGGTATCCGTAGTTGTCGCAGGTCCGGCGGCCGAGGACGCAGTTCTTGGTGCGCTTGTTCATGGTGGCGACGTCCCACATCACGAACGCGTCGCCGTGCATCGACGAGGCGCTCTTGCCCTCCTTGTCGGAGGAGAGGTAGTAGCCCGCCGGGGTGCCCTTCGCCGGGTACTGGATGTCGAAGGTGATCGCCGGAATCCGGACCGGATGGCTGGGCGGGCAGGCGTCGCCGCTGCCGTACGTCACATGGTCCTTGTGGTTGGGGCTGTCCAGGTGCTTGCCGTCCCAGCAGTCGGGGAACTGCATCATGAAGTGCAGCGTCGCGTCCCCTCCGCAGATGGGCCAGTTGCCGTTTGTGCTGCGGGCGACGCCGTCGAGATCCCCCGGGCCGTAGAAGGCGCAGTAGAACTGCCCGGTCGCGCCACGCGGGGTCGGCTTCTTCTTCTTGGCGTCGCCGGAGATCATGCGCAGGCCGTTGGGCAGCGGCATCTGGCCTGTCGAGTTCTTGGCGAGCGATCGGTAGTAGACCCGGAAGCCAGTGGTCTCGACCGGCTTGCCCGTCGCGTTGTCGTAGAGCGTGGGCACCCAGTAGGCGGAGTGGTCCTGCGCCGGCTTGCAGGAGGTGGCCGTGAACCTCGTCAGGTCACCGGCGGCGGTGTTCGCGTCGACGGCCTTGTTGCCGACGAAGGAGTGCATGTGTGAGGCGCCCGGTAGGCCAGGAGCGACGATCGGGTCATCCGGCAACCGGTGGCTGTACTGGCAGTCCGCGCGGAACTCCGGCAGGTTGCCCACACCGGCCGGGACCGGGTCGATCGTCAACGCCCGGTACGCGTCGGCCTGCGCCTTCCAGGCCGCGCGGTCGACGGGAATCCAGCCGGTGGCGGGGATCTTCGGCGCGGCGGCGGTGGACGGGGTCGCGGCGATCGGTGGGGTCGTGGAGGTCAATGGCGTCGCGACGGCCGACGCTGCCGCAGCGGACTCGGTGGGCCGGGCCGATGGAGACGGGTAATCCACGGCGTTGGCCGCGTTCGACGGCCTCGGCGGCACCCCGCCGTTGCCCAGGTATACGCCCCCGGCCGCGGCGGCGAGCAGCACCGCCGCTCCGGCGGCCACGCCGAGCTTGGTGCGGGCCGGCCACCCCGGCGGGCGATGACGTGACGGCGGCGGGCTCTCGTACGACACCTGGCACTCCCAACGAGCCGACATGAGGCTGACCCGAACGGCCACGGCCGCCGAATGGTAGGTGCCCGCCGCCCGTACTCGACAGTTCCTTAAACCTTCCTTAAAGTACGCGGACGCGGGTGTCCACACAGGTCGGTGCGTAGCGCCTGGCCACGGACGCGGAACGGTCGAATGTCGCGGATTACCGTTTCGCGGGGTGACATGTATCGCTCCGCGCCCAGGTGGCGGGGCACCCGCCGTCGAGGTCGACGGTGGGTGCTCCGCCCGCTCTGGTCGGGTTGGCGGGACCGGAAAATGTCCGCCGGAGAGGTGCTGGCGGACAGCGTGCGGGTAATGCGGGGTGATGAAGTCGACCTGGAAGCCCCACGAGAAGCACGGCGGCCTGTCGAGCAAGGACAAGCGCGAGCTGCCGGAGACCGTCTTCGCGTTCCCTCGTGAACGCAAGGAACCGATGACCGACGCGGGCCACGTCCGCAACGCCATCGCCCGCTTCGACCAGGTGCAGGGCGTCACCGACGAGGACCGGGACCTGGCCTTCCAGAACATCCTCGCCGCAGCCAAGCACTACGACGTCGAGGTCGCCGAGACGAACTGGCGCCAACTCGGCAAACTCCCGCACACACCCAATCCCGCCCACTGACCGGGTCACCCACCCGGTTTGCCGGATAGGTCCGCCGTCGGCGGGTAAGCGGCGCGAATGCCCGCGAAGCAGGAGCCCGTGGCCGACCTCGGCCCACAACCGAGCGGGGCGTCCCGCGCGGCGGCCGGCCTGCGTGAGCGGGTACGGCACGCACTGCGCGCCCGCGCCTGGCGGTTCCGCCTCTTCGGGCTGCTCGCCGTGCAGGCCGGCATCGCGGCGGCGCTCGCCTGGTTCGTGGGAGCCCAGTTCCTGGACAACCCCGCCCCGGTGCTGGCGCCCACCACCGCGGTCGGCATCGTGGCCGCCTCGATGGGCTCGCGCCTGCGGCGCACCGTCGAGCTGCTGGTCGGGGTGATTCTCGGCCTCGCCGTCGGTGACGCGCTCATGCCGCTGTTCGGCATCGGAGCCTGGCAGACCGGCGTGGTCGTCGTCTTGGCGATCATCGTCGCCGTGCTGCTCAAGGGCGGCGGATCCCTGCTCACCCAGGCCGGCGGCACCGCGGTGCTCATCGCCACCCTGGAACCGCCGGTACGCGAACTGTCCGTGCCGCGCTTCGTCGACGCCGCGGTTGGCGGGCTGATCGGTCTGGCGGTCGGCCTGCTGCTGGTGCCCATCCACCCGCAGCGGACGGTGCAGCGGCTGGCCGAACCGGTCCTTGATCCGACCATCGACGCCCTGCACAACCTGGCCACGGCGCTGCGTCGCAGGGACCTTCGGGAGGTCGAGCAGAGTCTCAGCGGTCTGCGGGTTCTTGGATCGCGGATGACCGCGTTGGACGAAGGTCTCGGGGCTGCCCAGGAAGTGGTGCGACTGGCGCCACTACGGTGGCGCCAACGCAGATCCCTGGCCCGGTACACCGAGGCCGTCCGACATCTCGAGCGCAGCCTCTACGGCTGTCGGGCCGTCGCGAGGAGACTCGCCATGGCTCTCCGCGAGGATGAGCCGCTACCGGAGGAGTTCGCGGCGGCCATCGACCTGCTGGCCGACAGCGTGCAGACGCTGAAACGCACCACCTCCCGCGTGCGGGCGGAGCCGCGGGAGGCGCGCCAACAGATCCTGACCGCTGTCGAGTTGGTCGGGAAGGCGCAGGGGAAGGCCGCGCCGGATCCCACCCGTCCACACACCCACCGGCTGGGCTACTCGGGGATGATCGCCGCGGGTGAGTTTCGTACGGCCACCTACGACCTGCTCATCGCGAGCGGGTTGCACGCCGACGAGGCGGCAGCGTTACTGCGGCGGACGGTGGACCGGACCGCATGGAGCTGAGCCGGCCCACCGTCCGCCGTCACTACCCGGTCAGTCGCGCGACCTCCCGGGCCAGCACCTTCGCCCGGGTCTCCGGAGTGCGGGCCTTGAGCACCGGCAGGATCACGGCATACTGGGCGGATCGGCCGAGCCGCTCGAACGCGGCGTTCGCGCGGGGATCGGCGGACAGCGCGGCCAGGAGGTCAGGCGGGGTGGTGGCGGTGCGCTGCCTTGGCGATCCGTAGCCACGCCTCGTCGCGTACGTCGTGCTGGGTGGCCAGCCACGCCTCCCACGCCGCCGCGTCGGGAAAGTCGAGCACCTCCACCTCAGCTGCCCTTCAGCGAGGCCAGGATCTCTTCGTAGTGCGGGTTCTTCATGACGCCCAGCACGTTGCCGAACGGGTCGACGACCGACGCGGTGATGAACCCCTCGTCCCCGTGCGGGGTGATCGGCTGGTACTCCGTGGCACCCAGCGCCAGCAGACGCTTGACTGTGGCGTCGAGGTCGTCGACGTACCAGTGCATGACCACGCCCCCGGGCCCCGTCGCGGCGTTGGGCGGGCCGAACTTGCGGTCGATGATGCCCAGCTCCGCCTGGTAGTCACCGATCCGGAACTCGGTGTAGGCCGGGCGTCCGTCGGGCCCCGGGCGCATGAAGTACGCCTCGACGCCGAGGAATTCCGCATACCACGTGGTGGCCGCCTCCACGTCGTCCGCCCAGATGTTGAGTGTGGCAAATCCTCGCAGGCTCATCAGGTGTCCTCTCCGCAATGTGTTCGGTGTCGACGCTAGCGACGATTGCGGAAGGTACGGTTCCGCAATCGCGGGTGTAGGTCATCAATTCCCGGGTAGTCGCCGCCGTTGGCTCGACGAATGCGGGGGCAGCGTGGCGACGACCTACCCGGCGGTGGAGGAACACGGCCTGATCGGTGACCTGCAGACCGCGGCGCTGATCAGCACGGACGGCACTGTCGACTGGTTCTGTGCGCCGCGGTTCGACTCCCCGAGCGTTTTCGCCGCGCTGTTGGACCGCCACCGGGGCGGCCACTTCCAGCTGTCGCCCGACGGCGTCGACTACCTGAGCAAACAGCTCTACCTGCCCGGTACGCCGATCCTGATCACCCGCTTCCACAGCGCCGACGGCGTCGCGGAGCTGTTGGACTTCATGCCCGTCACCGGTGCCCGCGCCACCGAGCGGCACGTGCTGGTCCGGCTGGTCCGGATGGTCCGGGGGAGCATGCGGTTCCGCTTCGACTGCCGGCCCCGGTTCAACTACGGGCGCGATCCGTACACCCTTGAGGTGCACCCCGAGGGTGACGTCTTCCGAAGCCGGACGCTGACCCTCACCCTCGCTCCCTTCAAGAACGTGGAACGGGTGTTCAACGCCAGGGACATCCGGCGGGACGCCGACGGGGTGTCCGCGTCGTTCACCCTGCGGCAGGGCGACATCGGCGGGGTGGTCCTGGAGACCGCCTGCCCGCACGCGCCCCGGGCGCTCACCACCGACCAGGCGTGCGACCTGCTCGCCCAGACCCGCGACTACTGGCGGCGGTGGGTGGGTGGTTCCCGCTACACGGGTCGCTGGCGGGAGGTGGTCGAGCGGTCGGCGATCACGCTCAAACTGATGACGTACGCGCCGACCGGTGCCCTGGTCGCCGCACCCACCGCGGGTCTGCCGGAGCAGATCGGCGGGCAGCGCAACTGGGACTACCGCTACACCTGGGTCCGGGACGCGTCCTTCTCGGTGCACGCGCTGCTGCGCCTGGGCTTCACCGACGAGGCCCAGAAGTATCTGCTCTGGCTCGACGCGCGTATTCGTGCGGCCAGTGACGGTGACATTCCGCTGCAGGTCATGTACCGGATCGACGGCTCACCGGACCTGCCGGAGGAGGTGCTGGATCACCTGGAGGGGTACCGCGGTTCGGCCCCGGTGCGCATCGGAAACGGTGCGGCGGGCCAACTGCAACTCGACATCTACGGCGAGGCGCTCCTCTCGTTGGAACTGGCCGACCGCAACGGGCTGATCCCGCCGTACCAGGGTTGGCGTAAGACGGCCGGGTTGATGGACTGGCTCTGCGCGCACTGGGACCAACCCGAGGACGGCATCTGGGAGACCCGCTCCGGCCGGCAGGACTTCACCTACGGGCGGGTGTTGTCCTGGGTCGCACTCGACCGTGCCATCCGCATCGCGCACCGCCGAGGGCGCCCCGGTGACACCGCCCGCTGGGCCGCCGAACGCGACGCCATCTACGAGCAGGTCATGACCCGTGGGTTCAACCAGGAGCGACAGGCGTTCGTGCAGCACTACCGGTCCGACATCCTGGACGCCTCGCTCCTGGCGATGCCCGGGCTGAACTTCATCTCACCGACCGACCCGATGTGGGAGTCGACGCTGCGGGCGATGGACACCGAACTGGTCTCCGACAGCCTGGTCTACCGCTACGACCCGAAGGCCTCGCCGGACGGCCTGGCCGGCACCGAGGGCACCTTCAACATGTGCACCTTCTGGTACGTCCAGGCGCTCGCCCAGGCCGGTCGGCTCGACGACGCGCGGTTGACCTTCGAGAAGATGCTCACCTACAGCAACCCGCTCGGTCTCTACGCCGAGGAGATCTCCCCGTCGGGTGCGCAGATCGGCAACTTCCCGCAGGCGTTCAGCCACCTGTCCCTGATCAGCACGGCGACCCACCTCGACGACCTGCTCGGCGAGCAGTGCTGACCGCTCGGGTCAGAACAGCGTCAGCGGCTCGACCGGGATCGGCTCGGGCAGCGCGTCGAGTTCGGGTACGCGTGCTCGTACCTCGTCGTGGAAGCGCCGCGCGAGCACCGGCGCGTCGGCGTTGTCCGGGGTGTGCACGAACATCGTCGGCGAGCGCCCCTCCCGTAGCCAGGCCACGGTGACGTCGATCCAGCGCTGCCACCCCTCGACGGTGCGGGCCGAGTCGTCCCGGCCGAGGTAGCGGACGATCGGACGATCGGTCAACGCGAGCGACCGGAGCGGCACCCGCGGCTTCTTGGTCCAGGCGTCCCGCTCCGCGTCGCTGGTGGGTGGGCTCGCGAAGAAGGCGGTCGTGTCGAAGGGGACCCACTCGGCGGACGCGACGGCGAGGGTCGCCTCCAGCAGCCGGGCCGCGTGGGCGTCGCCGAAGAACGCGGGATGGCGGACCTCCACCGCGTACCGGTGCGACTGCGGGAGTTGGCCCAGGAACCGGCGCAGGGTCGCGACGTCGGTGGGGGCGAACGAGCCGGGCAGTTGGATCCAGAGGGCGTGTACGCGCGGGCCGAGCGGCTCGATCGCGTCCAGGAAGGCGTGCAGCGGTTCGCCGACGTCGGTGAGCCGGCGTTGGTGGGTGATGACCTTCGGAAGTTTGAGGACGAACCGGAAGTCGGGATCCGTCTGGGCGGCCCACGACGAGACGGTGTCCCGGGCGGGCGTCGCGTAGAACGTCGTGTTGCCCTCCACGGCGTCGCACCAGCTGGCGTAGTGCCGCAGACGCTCTGTCGGCGGCAGCAGGTGCCCCGACCACGACCGGTGGCTCCACATCGCGCACCCCACGTGCAGCCGCATGACCGCCCTTCCCGCCGCTCGACCGGAGCCCACCGTATCCGGGCCAGCCGATGCGACTGGGCCGACGGTCGTCAACTCGGGGTTGACGCAAGGAGATCGTCAACTTATGGTTGACGCATGACAGATCCTCTCCAGATGAGCAACACCGTCAAGCTCGACGACCTGATCCAGGCGATCAAGAAGGCGCACACCGACGCGCTCGACCAGCTCACCGACGCGGTCATCGCCGCCGATCACCTCGGCGAGGTCGCCGACCACCTGATCGGGCACTTCGTCGACCAGGCGCGCCGCTCGGGTGCCTCCTGGACCGACATCGGCCGCAGCATGGGGGTCACCAAGCAGGCCGCCCAGAAACGCTTCGTGCCGAAGGCCACCGACGGGTCGCCGCTCGACCCGAACGAATCCTTCGGCCGGTTCACCCCCCGGGCCCGCAACGTGGTGATGTCCTCCCAGGAGGAGGCCCGCACCAGCGGCAGCGCCGAGATCCGCCCCGAGCACCTGGTGCTGGGCCTGCTGGCCGAGCCGGAGGGACTGGCCGCCACGGTGATGGCCGGCCGCGGCGCCACCGCCGAGGTGGTGCGGGAGAAGGTCGCCGCAGTCCTGCCGCCGCCGGCCGAGCAGGTCCCGGACCTCATCCCGTACGACGCGCGCGGCAAGAAGGCGTTGGAGTTGACCTTCCGGGAGGCGCTGCGCCTCGGGCACAACTACATCGGCACCGAACACATCCTGCTGGCCCTGCTGGAGCAGGAGGACGGCACCGGCGTGCTCACCGATCTCGGCCTGGCGAAGGCGACTGTCGAGGCCGACCTGGCCGCCGCGCTCGCGGCGTTCACGGCGCAGCGGAAGTGAGGACCCGGGGTCAGGGTGCCTCGGGAAAGCCGTAACGCAGGGCGTGCTCCGGATCGGCCGGGTCGATCTGGCGCACGCCCGCGTCGGCGAGGCGCTTGTTGACCTCGTCGAGCTGCTCGCGCACCAGTCGGGCCTCCTCCTCGGTGACCCGGCCCCGGTGCGGCCTGCCGGCGTGCTCAAGCGTGCTGTAGTCGATCTTCTCGGCGCTCTTGCGGGCCTTCGGTGGGCGGACCCGCTCGGCCGTCCGCAACAGCTGCGCCATCGGCACGTCGGTGGCCATCGCGTCGAACTCGCTGGCCGTCAACACCACCCGACGCGGCTCGCCGCCGCCGTGCCGGTCGTGGATCTCCACCACCGCCACGTCGAGGGCGGCGTCGTCGATGTGCTCGACCTCGCCCGGGGTGGCGTCCAACTGCACGGGCCCGGCGACCAGGTCCGGGTGCTCCAGCACGACGACGCGCACCACCTCGTCGTCCTGCTGCAGAACCGTGCCGGTGAAGTCGGAGACGTGGATCGTCTTCTTGCCCATGCGCGGAGCTTCTCCTGTCGTAGGCCGGGATGCCGGACCACAAGAAATTACCCGACAGGTGTGCGAAAGCCCGCGCTGGACCTCCCCGGTGTGTCGCCGAACGGGGGCTGCCGGTCGACCGGCGAGTCAGTGCGTGTTCAGCCGGTGCCGACCGGAACTCCCGACGGCCAGCTTGTTCAGCCCGGCCCAGGACAGTGCGCTACCGCCGATCGCCCGGGGGTTGCGGTAGCGCGGCTGGGGCGGGATGCCGCCAGCGGTCCCCGCGGTGAGCCAGAGTCGCTCGCGGTCCTGCTGGTGGTGGTAAGGCTCATTCGGCATTGCCCTACCGTCCCAAACAAAGGTGTCCAGGTTGAAAAATAGATATGACGGTCGATTGCCGCACCAGGTCGGCGCGCCCGCCCGGCCCGGAGGGATCGTCCGCCCGGCCGGGCGGCCCGGCGTACGGTGATCCACGACGGGTGGGGCGACACCGGAGGTGCACATGCTCGACCGGCGGGTCCAGCTACACCTGGCCACCTGGCTCGGCCAGTGGCCGGGCGGGGCGGGGCTGCACGTGGTCGCGTCGCACCGACGGGCCACACCGGCCTGGGACGGCAGGCTGCGCCCCGCGCTCGCCGTGGACACCGGGCGAAGCGGCGTGCTCTCCGTGGCGCCGGAGCGGGTGGCGGCGATCCGTGCCCTGGTCCGCCGTACCCCGGACCGGTTCCTCGCCGCACTGCCGCAGGCCGTGGGGCGGCCCGACTGGTGCGTGCACGACGGCCCCTTCCGCTGGAGTACGGCCCCCGCGCCACTGCCCGACGTGGGGGAGTGGACCGCCTCCACGAGCCCCGGGCTGCCGCCCTGGCTGCGGCTCTTCGACCGGCCGGTGCTGGTGGTCCGCGACCCGGACGGCACCTACCTGGCCGGTGCCGGGATCAAACGGCACGACGCGTACGGGCACGAGTTGGCCGTCGGCACCGCGCCGGCCGCCCGGGGTCGCGGCCTCGCCCGCCGACTCGTGGCACAGGCGGCGCGACGGGTCCTCGACGAGGGGGCGGTGCCGACCTACCTGCACGAGCGGGACAATCTCGCCTCCGCCCGGGTCGCCGACGCGGCAGGTTTCCCGGACCGGGGCTGGCGCGCGTACGGGGTCTATCCGCGCTGAGCGACGACGGGCGCGAGCGGACCGTGGATCCCGGGCCGGATCCACGGTCCGCGACCTCTCCCCAGGCCCCGGTTCCGGGTGTGGCGGCCCCGCCGTGTGGGCGAGCCGCTACGTGGCGATCACGCTACGTATCGAACAGGCTCGGGGCAAGGCTGATGCTGTCCGCTCGGAGTGTCGAAAAGTGGACTTGACCTGCTTCTTCGCCGGCCGGTAGGTGCCGGCCGGGTCAGTGACGGAGCGTGCGAATCAGGTCCAGCACCTGGCGGGTCACCGGCCGGAGGACCCGGAGCCGGGACAGCGCCACGAGCCGGTCGATCAGTGGTACGACCCCGTCGATCAGCTGACGGGTCTTGGTCTGCCCCGGCGATCGATCGTGCACCCAGTAGAGGATCACGCCCATGTACGCGAGCCAGAGCAACTCGGGTAGTTGTGGGCGAAGCTCAGCGTCGACCTTTGCCGTCGAGCCCGTCAACACCTCGGCGAAGAGGTCGATGGCCGCCTGTCGGGGACCGGAGGACTCCGCGGAGAAGGGGCTCAGCGGGGAGGTGGGCTCGGCCGCCGTCTTGAAGAAGGTCGCCGCGAACGCGTGCGACGGCGTCTGCACGTCGATCCCGGCGTGCAGTACTCCGGCCAGCCGGGCGCCGAACGCCTCCTCCCGATCCAGCACCGGCTGTGCGGCCGCCCGGTGCGCGGCCTGGGACTGGGCGTAGAACTCCTGGATCAGGTGGTCCTTGGAGCCGAAGTAGTAGTAGGCGTTGCCGACCGCCACGCCGGCCTCCTGCGCGATCGCCCGCATGGTGGTCTGGGCGTAACCACGCTCGCGGAACAGTCGCATCGCGGTGTCCCGGATCAGCTGCCGGGTCTGCTCGCCCCGGGCTGTGGCTGGGTCACCCGCAGTGGTCGTCTGCGCAGGCTGTTCGGTCATCGTGGCCACCGTATCCCGCCAGGTCGTCGGTCGGCTCGGCCCACGGGTCGCGGACCCGCTCCCGGATCGCCGAGGCGGTGGCCACCGCCTGTCGGGCGAGGGGCAGCAGGTGCGGTCGGGCCAGCCGCTCGGCCGTGGACCGATGGTCGGCCAACGCCCACAGGCAGGCGAACCAGGCGCCGTCGCCCGCGTACACCTCACCGCTGTCGGCGATCACGGTGAGGTCGCGCAGCGTCGCGTCGTGGTCCAGGCCGGGGAAGCGCCGCCGGGCCTCGGCCGACCCGGCCGGCACGAACTCCAGGGGTACGAGTTGGGCGCGGGACGACAGCCAGCGGCGGGCGGCGCGGCAGAGCGGGCAGGCCGCGTCGAACAGGACGGTGAACCCCCGGATCCCACCGCCGGAGTGAGCGGTGGGATCCGGGAGCCGACCGCCGTCATCGGCCGGTGGCACGGTCATCGGGTCGGCGGGTTGTTCGCCGGGCCGGCGCCGGGCTGCGGACCGGCCTGCTGTGGTCCGGCCTGCTGTGGTCCGGCCTGCTGTGGTCCGGCCTGCTGTGGTCCGGTCGGGTACCCGCCGGTCGGGTGCGGTCCGCCCGGGTACGCGCCGACCAACTGCGGCCCGGCCGGGGCGGGCTGCATGGGGAGTCGGCCGATCGGGGCGATCGGGGGATGGGTGGCGAGCTGGCGCAGGCGGTTTCGGCGGTAGCGACCCAGTGCGAAGACGTTGAAGAAGTGCAGCGCGCCGAGCACCAGCAGCACCAAGCCGATCTTGAGGGACAGTTCCTCCATCGCCTGGCTTGTCGAGAGCACCGGGTCGGAGTGCCTCATCGCCACCGTGACGTAGCCGAGGTTGAGCAGGTAGAAGCCGACGACGAGGAGACTGTTGACCGCTTGGGCGAGTCGTTCCTCGGCGAACACCTCCTCCAGGAAGACCAGCCCGTTGCGCGACAGCGCCCGAGCCACCCAGATGGTCAGGCCGATGCTGACCGCCAGGTAGATCACGTACATCCAGACCTTGGTGTCCATGTGGACGCCCTTCTTGAACGTGTTCAACTACCGACGTCGTCAGCCTAGGGCGAATGTTGAACATGTTCAAGAAGGGCCGACACGTGACTGTGGACACTGCGGTGTCGGAGCGCGTCCTCCGGCCGAGCCGCGGGGGCCCGGCCGGAGAACGCCGTGGTTCAGCCGGTCAGACCGAGCGCCTCGGCCGCCGCCCGGCCGTTGGCGTGGCTCGCGCCGTACGTGGTGACGAAGGCGCGCACACCCGCCGGGCGCCACTGTGCCGGCCAGCCCATCTCCACCACGGTCACCGGATGCTGGGCGGCCAGCCCGGTGACCAGCTCCGGGCCGCCGGGCAGCCGGTGCAGGTGCCGCCCCACCAGCACGATGGGTCGGTCACCGGCCAGCCCGCGCAACTGCGCCGGGTCGGTCTCGGTGGCGATCACGCGGATCTCCGGCACGCCGGCCAGGTGCGGGCCGAGGCCCCACGGCACCCGACCCTCGGCGATCGTCGACTCGGTGTGCAACTGCACCACGAGTGGCCGGTCCAGGCCGGTGAGCACGCCGTCCACCCGCAGGGCCCGCCGCGCTGCCGCGTACCCCAGCTCGGTGTCGCCGATGGCCGGCGACCCGCCGGCGGCCCGGGTCCAGGCGGCGAGCTCGGCGGCGCGGCCGGCCGCCTGCTCGACCCGGGCGGTCGCCAGCCGACCGTCGGTGAGGGCGTCGACGATCTCGGCGGCCACCCGCTCGACAAGCGCGGCGTCGACCCGCGCGCCGATGCAGAGCAGGTCGGCCCCGGCGGCCAGGGCGCGGACCGCGGCCGGCCCGACCCCGCCGGCCGCCACCGCGGCGCCCTTCATCTCCAACGCGTCGGTGATCACGGCGCCGGTGAAGCCGAGGTCGGTGCGGAGCAGGTCGACCAGGACGGCCCGGCTGAAGGTGGCCGGATCGGTGCCGGTCAGCGACGGCACCCGGATGTGTGCGGTCATCACGGCGCGCGCACCGGCGGCGACGACCGCCGCGAACGGCGGCAGGTCCCGCTGGCGGAGCAGGCTCAGTGGAGCGTCCACGGTGGGCAGCTGGTGGTGCGAGTCGGTGACGGTGGCACCGTGCCCGGGGAAGTGCTTCGCGCAGGCGGCCACGCCGGCGGCCTGCAACCCGGTCACGGCGGCGGCCGAGTGGGCGGCCACCCGCACCGGATCCGCGCCGAAGGACCGGGTGCCGATCACCGGGTTCTCGTCGGCGGTGTTGACGTCGACGGTCGGGGCGAGGTTGACGGTGATGCCGAGCGCCGCCAGCTCGGCGCCGATCGACCGGTAGACGCGTCGGGTGAGCGCCACGTCGCCGATCGCGCCGAGGGCGGCGTTTCCGGGGTACGGGCTGCCGGTGGCATGCGCCAGCCGGGTCACGTCGCCACCCTCCTCGTCGATGGCGATCAACACGTCCGGGCGGCCGGCGCGCAGCGCCGCGGTGCTCGCCGCCACCTGGGCGGGGTCGTGCACGTTGGTCCCGAACAGGGTGTGCCCGGCCAGCCCGTCGGCCAGCAGGTCGACAGCCCAGTCCGGCGGGACCGGTCCCGGGTACGCGGCGAGCAGCGTGCCCAGCGCCAGCCGGCGCAGTCCTGGATCCAGCCCCACGTGATCTCCCCCTTCGGTGCCCCAGCGGGTACGAAACGTCGTACCGGTGGTGGTGTTCGCCCTGCCGAATCGGCGGAGCGCCCCGCCTGCGGGTGGCCGATACGCTACGGCTACCCGTTCGCAGGTCGGTTTACAGTTAGCAAAGTTTACTAAAACTAGAGGACGTGTCATGAGTGCGACCCGGCTGCCCGGCACCCCCCGCCTGTTGCGGGCGCTCAACGACCGTGCGGCACTGGAACTGCTCCTCGAACGCGGCCCGCTGACCAGGGCCCGGCTCGGCGAGCTGACCGGGCTGTCGAAGGTCACCGCCTCGCAGTTGGTCGAGCGGTTGGAGGAGCGCGGTCTCGTCACGCGAGTCGGCGAGCAGGCCGGCGGGCGGGGGCCGAACGCCCAGCTCTACGCGGTCAGCCCGGGCAGCGCGCACGTGGTCGGCGTGGACGTCGGGCCGGACCGGGTGGTGGCGGCGTGTGCCGACATCACCGGTGCGGTCATCGGCCGGGTGGAACAGTCGACCCGGGACACCGACGACCCGGTGGGCGTCGTGCACAACGCCGTGGTGCAGGCCGCCAGCAGCGCCCACGCGCAGTTGAGCAGCGTACGGCGGATCGTGCTCGGCACCCCTGGCCTGGTCGACCCCGGCACCGGCGACATCACCTTCGCCTTCAACCTGCCGCGCTGGCACAGCGGCCTGCTCGCCGCCCTGCGGGACGACCTGCACACCCCGGTGGTCTTCGAGAACGACGTCAACCTGGCCGCGGTGGCCGAGGCACAGTCCGGCGCCGCCCAGGGGTTGGCGGACTTCGTGCTGGTCTGGGTGGGTGCCGGCGTGGGCCTGGCGATCATGCTGGGTGGGCGGTTGCACCACGGCAGCAGTGGCGCGGCCGGTGAGATCGGCTACCTGCCGGTGCCCGGCGCGCCCATCCCGCGTGACGTCTCCCGTCGCGCCAAGCCCGCCTTCCAGCAGCTCGTCGGCGCGGACTCGGTGCGCGCGGTGGCCCGCGAGCACGGCTACCCGGACACCGACGCCGCCGAGGCGGTGCGTGCGGCAGTCGCGGCCGGCGCCGATGGTGGCCCGATGCTCGACGAGCTGGCTCGCCGGCTCGCGCTCGGCGTGGCCAGCACCTGCGTGGTCCTCGACCCGCCGTTGGTCGTGCTCGCCGGCGAGGTGGGCCAGGCCGGCGGCGCCGCCCTCGCCGAGCGGGTGCAGCACGAGGTCGCGGCGATCACCCTGGTCCGGCCACGGGTGGTGCCCACCGGGCTGACCGAGGAGCCGATCCTGCACGGCGCGCTGCGCACCGCCCTGGACGCGGTACGCGACGAGGTGTTCGGCTCCACCGTCGGCTGAGCCCGCTGCGCCGGTCATGTGAAGGAATATTTCATCGCCGGCCAGCAGGCTGCAAGCCATTGCCGTCGAGGTCCTGGTTCGGCGGCCTGCCCGCGACTCCCCGGGCAGGCCGCCGAACCCTCAGATCAGGTCGCGTCGGCGGAACACGGCGAACGCCGCCGCGGTCAGCCCGCCGGTGATCACGAGCAGCACCAACAGCGACGGCAACCAGGTCAGCGTGTAGAACGCCTCGCAGTAGGAGCCAGCGCTGTCGCCGCGGCAGATCCGTGCGTCGTAGAAACGCGCCTCGCCGTTGAGCCACGCCCCGATGTGGCTGGAGAGCATGATCAGGTCCGATTGTGGGGCGTCGATGATCTCCAGGACCAGCCGGGCGCCCAACTCCCAGACCACCACGTACGCGGCGAGCGCGCCGAGCGCCGCCGAGGTGTGCCGACCCAGCGTGGCGATGGCGAAGCCCGCCGCGCTGGCCAACAGCACCAGTACCAGGCCGCGGCCGTGCACCGCGCCCAGCGAACGCCAGAAGTCCCCGTCCAACCGGCCGGGCAACCCGGCGGTCTGCCCGATCACCCAGAACGTGGCCAGGTAGGCCACCGACGCCAGCAGCGCCAGGACCAACACCGTGCCGAGCAGGGTGCCCAACTTGGCCCCGAGCACCGTCAACCGGCGTGGTCGCCAGAGCAGCAGGTTCACCACGCCGCCCGAGTTCAGGTCGGCGCCGATGTAGGAGGCGCCGACCAGGAAACCGAACAGCACCAGGAACGCGATGAGGAAGTAGAGCAGCGGCCGCGCCTGCTGGGCGAAGCTGAACACCCCCGGCAGGAAGTCGGCGGCGATCGGCAGCCGCTCCTGCCGCACCGGGTCGATCTCCGAACAGTCGGTGGGGAGGTACCGGCCGGTGTCCTCACCCTGGAACGAGCCGCTCCGACGGGCCAGGCACTCCTGGTGCGCGGCCTCCATGCTCTGCCGCGCCTCGGTGGCCTGCTGCCGCGCCGATTCCATCTCGCTCGCGCTCGGTTTGTGGGAACCAGCCAGGGTGGTCGCCGCCGTCACGGCGAACGCCAACGCCAACAGGACGACCATGAGCTGCACGAAGCGACGGGCGGACAGCCGCTCAAACTCGGCACGAACCAGGTTCACGCGTCCACTCCCCGATCGAGGTCAATCACAGCTTCGCCCTGGCCGCCGGCCGGCAGCGCCGAGCCGTCGACCTGCCGGGGCACCGGCGGCTGCGCGTTCGCACCGGTCAGCTCCAGGAAGACGCTCTCCAGATCCGGCCGAAGCGGCGTCAGCTCGCCCACCCACAGCCCCTGCTCGCCGAGCACCCGGCTGATCACCGTCGGGTCAGCCACGCCACTCACCACCAGCGCCCCGCCGTCGACGACAGCCGTCAGCTCGGCCGCGTGCAACAACTCGGCCGCGCGCTCCGGCTCGGCCACCCGTACCAGGAACTCGTGCCGGTCATGGCCCGCCAGCACCTCGTCCACCCGGCCGGCCGCCACCCGACGCCCCCGCGAAATGATCGTGACGTGGTCGCAGATCAACTGGATCTCGCCCAGGATGTGACTGGACACCAGCACGGTCACCCCGTTGGCCGCCAGCGATCGCATCAGGTCCCGCATCTCCCGGATCCCCGCCGGGTCCAGCCCGTTCGCCGGCTCGTCCAGGATCAGCAACCGTGGGTCCTTCAACAGCGCGGACGCCACCGCGAGGCGCTGCTTCATGCCCAGCGAGTAGCCCTTCACCCGCTCGTCGCCCCGGTCGCCCAGCCCCACCAGATCCAGTGCCTCGTCCACCCGCGAGATCGGCACCCCGCCGGCACGGGCCAACAGCCGCAGCGTGCGGTACCCGGTGAAGTTGCCGAAGAACTGCGGGCTCTCGACGATCGCGCCGACCTGGCCCGCCACCTGGGGCAGCAGCTGCGGCGACGGCGCGCCGAGCACGGTCATCCGCCCGCCGTCGGCGCGTACCAGCCCGAGCAGGGCCCGCAGGGTGGTGGTCTTGCCGGAGCCGTTGGGCCCCAGGAAACCGTGGACCTGGCCCGCCTCGACCAGCAGGTCGAACCCGTCCACCGCCACCCGCCGCCCGTTACGCAGGCTGTGGAAGGTCTTGCGCAGACCCTCGATCTCGATGACCGCGCTCATCCGCGCGGCTCCGTACCTCGACGGGGCATCAGCCGTCCTCCGGGTGTGGTGATCAACGACACGGCGCTTCACCCTATGGCCGAGGCGCCGCCCATGGGGGGCGCCGCGTCGCTGCGTGGTTGGATGGTGCGGTGACTGGTGACCTGATCCCCGACGCTGCCGGCGCCGCGCCTGTGGACCCGGATCTGGTGGTCAGCCTGGCCGGCGTCGGTGTACGCCGGTCCGGCACCGCCCTCCTGCAGGACCTGACCTGGCGCGTCGAGTTGGACGAGCGGTGGGTGGTGCTCGGCTCCAACGGTGCCGGCAAGACCACCCTGCTCAACCTCGCCTCGGGCCGGCTGCACCCGACCACCGGTGTCGCGCACGTGCTCGGCGAGCGGATCGGCCGCACCGACGTCAACGAGCTGCGGACCCGGATCGGGCTCACCACCGCCGCGCTCGCCGAGCGGCTGCCCGCCGACGAGCGGGTCAGCGACGTGGTGGTGACCGCCGCGTGGTCGGTGGTCGGCCGCTGGCGGGAGAACTACGACCGTGGCGACGAGGCGCGGGCGCTGGCACTGCTGAGCCAGCTCGGCGTCGGTGGTCTCGCCGAACGCCGCTACGGCACCCTCTCCGAGGGTGAGCGCAAGCGGGTGCAGATCGCCCGTGCCCTGATGACCGACCCGGAGCTGCTGCTGCTCGACGAGCCCGCCGCCGGGCTCGACCTGGGTGGTCGCGAGGACCTGGTCGCCCGCCTGGCCGAGCTGGCCCACGACCCGGACGCGCCGGCGATGGTGCTCGTCACCCACCACGTGGAGGAGATCCCGCCGGGGTTCACCCACGCGTTGCTGCTGCGCGAGGGTGGGGTGGTCGCCCAGGGTCTGCTCGCCGAGACGTTGACCGGCGACAACCTCTCCAAGACCTTCGGCCTGCCACTGGTTGTCGAACGGTCGGGCGACCGTTACACCGCGCGGGCCGCCTGAGCGTCGGGACAGGGCGGAGACGACAGTGCCGCAGACCCGGGTCGCCGTGGTGGGCAGCGCCAACATGGACCTGGTCGCGATGGCACCCGCGCTGCCCCGGGTGGGTGAGACCACGCTCGGCACCGACTTCGTGATGGTGCCCGGCGGCAAGGGCGCCAACCAGGCCATCGCCGCCGTCCGGGCCGGCGCCTCCTGCGCCTTCCTCGGCGCGATCGGCTCGGACGCCTTCGGCGTCACCCTGAAGGCCCGCATCACCGCCGCCGGGGTGGACACCAGCCAGCTGCGCGTGGTCTACGGCACCTCCGGCGTCGCGCTGGTCATGGTCAACGCCCAGGGTGAGAACGCCATCATGGTGACCCCCGGCGCCAACGACACCCTGGTCGACCTCGCCGAGGAGGAGCTGGCCACGGTGCGCGAGGCGGACGTCCTGGTCGCCCAACTGGAGATCCCGGTGCGCACCGTGACGGCCGCCGCGGTGGCCGCCCGCGCCGCCGGCACCCGGGTCATCCTGAACGCCGCCCCGGCCCGGGACCTCCCGCCCGAGCTGCTCGCCGCGGTGGACGTGCTCGTCGTCAACGAGGGCGAGGCGCAGGCACTGGCCGGCCGAGGTCGGGAGGACCCCCGGGCGCTGCTCGCCCTGACCCCCCGGGCCGTGCTCACTCTGGGCGGCGAGGGCGCCTGGTACGTCGACCGGGACGGCACCCACGTGCACGTGCCGGCGGTACGGGTCGACGTGGTCGACTCCACCGCCGCGGGTGACGCGTTCACCGCCGCGCTGGCCGTCGGCTGGGGCGAGGGGCGCGACCTGGTCGACGCCGTGCGCTGGGCGTCGGCGGCCGGCGCGGCCTGCGTCCGCAAGCTCGGTGCCTCGGTGGCGCTGCCCCGGCGCGCCGAGATCGACGAGCTGTACGCGCCGGCCTGAGCGCGCCCGCGCTACGTCGGCCTGAGCGCGCCGGTCGCGCCGGTGCGGAAGGCCCGGCGGTACGCCGACGGCGAGGTCAGCATGACCCGGCCGAAATGGTGGCGGTAGGTGACCGGCGTGTCGAAGCCCACGGTCCGGGCGACCTGCTCGACCGGGGCGTCCGTCTCCTCCAGCAGGGTGAGGCTGGCGCGGACCCGCTGGTCGATCAACCAACGGATCGGGCTTGTCCCGGTGGCCCGGGCGAAGTGCCGCAGGTAGGTGCGGGACGACATGTGCGCCCGCCCGGCGAGCTGGGCCACGCTCAGCGGCTCGGCGAGATGGACGAGGGCCCAGTCGATGCTGCCCGCGATTCGGTCGTCGTCCGGGTCGGCGGGCACCGGTGCCTCGACGAACTGGGCCTGGCCGCCGTCGCGGTGCGGGGGGATCACCAGCCGTCGGGCGACCGCGTTGGCGATCGCCGCGCCATGGTCGCGCCGGACCACGTAGACGCAGAGATCCAGCCCAGCGGCGCTGCCGGCGCTGGTGAGCAGATCGCCGTCGTCGAGATAGAGCACGTCCGGGTCCACCGCGACCCGCGGGTAACGCCGCGCCAGCAGCTCCGCGTACCGCCAGTGGGTGGTGGCCCGCCGGCCGTCGAGCAGCCCGGCACCGGCAAGCGCGAACGCGCCCGAGCAGATCGACATGATGCGGGCACCGCGTCGGTGCGCCCGACACAGCGCGGTCACCAGCTTGGGTGACGGGTCACCGGTCACGTCCGGCACGCCGGGCACGATCACCGTCTGCGCCTCCGCCAGCTCGGCCAGGCCGTACGGGGTGTGCAGGCTGGCCCCGCCGACCACCGGCACCGGCCCCGGCCGCTCGGCGCAGACCACCAGGTCGTACCAGTCGACGTCGAACTCGGGTCGGGGCAGCCCGAACACCTCGGTGACGATGCCGGTCTCGAACACCGACATTCCTGGGTACGCGAGCACGGCGACGCGGTGCGCGGCCGCTGGCCGTCGGGGCGTCGGCAGCGGGCGCGAGCTGGTGGTGTTGGTCCGGGTCGGCATGGCGGGATGTTAGCGCAGGACGTCGTTCGCGCCACTCGTCCCGAGGTGGCGTGCCGGCGAGGATCGGTGCATGACCTTCACATTCGCCGTTCCGCCGGCCGAGCCGGCCACCGCCGCCGCCCACTTCCACAATCGGCTCAGCGTCGAGACCGACGTCAGTGATGTGCACGCCGCCCTGTCGGCCCGTACCCCGGGCCTGATGGTCGTCGACTCCCGGGGCGCGGCGGCCTGGGCGCAGGGGCACCTTCCCGGCGCGGTGCACCTGCCCACCGCCGAGATCGCGAGCCGGGCAGCGGACGTGATCCCGCCAGGCTCGGCGGTGGTGACCTATTGCTGGGGTCCGGGCTGCAACGGCGCGACCCGGGCGGCGCTGGAGTTCGCCCGGCTCGGCTACCCGGTGAAGGAGATGCTCGGCGGGTTCGAGTACTGGGTGCGGGAGGGGCTGCCGGTGGTGACGGAGACCGGGTTGACCCGGCGCCCGGTCGACGACCTGACCGCGCCAATCGCGACGATCACCTGCGACTGCTGATCCCCCAACGCAGGAAGGCTCAGCCGACGGACTCGTCGGCGAGCTTCTCGCCGCGGCGGCGCAGCATGCCCAACCCGGGGATGCCGGCCACGGCGAGTTTGAGGTCGCGGGTCACGTCGAGCAGGTCGTGCAGGTCGGGCCCGACCCGATCCAGGGTGGCGAGGATCGGCAGGATGTCGGCCGTCAGGTGCTCCCTGAGCTTGGGCAACTCGTCGATCAGGTGGATCGCCGCGCTGATCTCCTCGTGGCTCAGCTCCTCGACGAACTTCCGCGCCATCGGCGCGGCCCGGCGCAACGCCGGCTCGTACGCCGCCAGCAGCTCGGCGGCCGTGGCGGCGGCCTCCGCCGCGGTGCCCACGGTGGCGGCGGCCCGGCCGGCCACCGTGTCGGCCTCGGCGACCACCGAGCCGGCCGACCGGGACACCCGGTCGGCTTCGGCGACCACCACGGCGGCGGCCGTCGCCACCTCGGTGGCCGTGTCGATGGCGGTGGTCGCGGCTGCGCTGATCAGGCCCACCTCGCGGACCGCCGCCTCGGCGTCGGTGAGCACCTGGTCGGTCCGGTCCAGGGTCGTCTCGATCCGGTCCACCACGCCGTTGATCCGGGCCAGCAGCGACTCCACCCCGTCCAGCACCGCGAACGCGCGGGCGGGCACGGCGGCCATCGAGGCGGCCGAGCCGAGCGCCTGGTCGAGAGCGAAGCGGGTCAGACCGACAACGGCGGTCGGTGTGGGGAGGGGGATCGCCATGGGACCAAGTGTGCGTCGGCCGCGCCGCAACCGCTCGACGGCGTCGTCGCGGTGGCGACCGTCAACGGTCCCCGTGCTGTTCGACGGCGCGCTGCACGGCCCGGTAGATCTGCCCGAACCGCAACGCGTCCGGGGTGCGCACCAGCAGGTCCTCGCGGCCGTGGTGCTGCACCCACAGCTCGTGCACGTGGCTGCCGCGCTCGTAGGAGCGGTCCAGCCAGCCGAGCGGGATCTCCAGGAACGGCAGCGCCACCACCACCCCGACCGCGCAGGCGGCGAGGATGATCAGCGCCAGCTGCCAGTTGCCCCGGTCCTGTGCGGACCAGGCCAGTGAGACGACGCAGATCAGGGCGACCAGCGGCGGCAGCGAGAGCAGCAGGACCAGAACACCGCGACCCAGCACCCGGCCGCGCACGGCGAGAGTCTTCTGGCCCCGGGCGTGCCACACGAACGTCACGTCGGACAGGGCGATCGCGTGACCGCCCGCCCGGATCGACTCGGAGGTCACCTGCACCGCGTCGTCCCGGTAATAGAGGGTCATCACTAAGCCTAACCACCCGTAGGCAACCCGTCGACAGTCCGTAGACAACTCGTCGGCGCCGCACGAGGGTGGCTGGCCCCGCGCCGGAGGCGTCCGGGCCGCCAGCGACCCGGGCTCGCCTGGGGCGCTAGCGGCGGGTGCCGGGGCGGGCCGGTTGGCTGTGCTCGACCGCGCGCTGCACCGCCCGGTAGATCTGACCGAAGCGCAACGCGTCGCCGGTGCGCAGCAGCCGCACCGGCTGGCCGCGCCAGCGGGCCCAGATCTCCAGTTGGCGGCTGCCCCGGGTGTACGAGCGGTCCAGGTATTCGAAGAGGAAGTCGGCGACCGGCCCGACGGCCAGCCCGACCAGCACCGACGCGCCGACGATCGCGATCGTCACGGTGGGCGAGCGGTGCAGCCAGACGGCCAGGGCGATGCCGAGCACCGCGGCGACCAGCGGACCGGCCAGTGCGGCGCCGAGCGCGCCGCGCCCCACCAGGACGCGCCAGGAACGGGTGCCGCGGCGGTGCCAGATCATGGTGATGTCGGTCAACGCGTAGCTGCGGCCGTCGACTCGAAAGGTGGTGGAGGTGACCTGCACCGATCTGTCGTCGTAATAAGTGACCATGGCTTCACTCCTGCCCGGAGGCTGACACCACACTACATACCCCAACGAGCGGGGTCGTAAGGTTGGCACGCGACTTCAACGAGGAAGTGAGGCACCGTGGGCGAGTTCGTTCGGCTGGAGACCAGGGACGGCATCGGCACGATCCGGCTGGAGCGGCCGCCGATGAACGCGCTCAACACCCAGGTGCAGGAGGAGTTGCGCGCCGCCGCCACGGCGGCCACCGCCGACCCCGAGGTCCGCGCCGTCATCGTGTACGGCGGGGAGAAGGTCTTCGCCGCCGGTGCCGACATCAAGCAGATGGCCGACATGTCCTACGTGGACATGGTCGAGCGGGCACCGGACCTGTCCAGCGCGCTCGGCGCACTCGCCCGGATCCCCAAGCCGGTGGTCGCCGCGATCACCGGGTACGCCCTCGGTGGCGGCTGCGAGCTGGCGTTGGCCTGTGACTGGCGGGTGGTCGCCGAGGACGCCAAGCTCGGCCAACCGGAGATCAAGCTGGGCATCATCCCCGGTGCGGGCGGCACCCAGCGGCTGGCCCGCCTGGTCGGCCCGGCCCGAGCCAAGGATCTGATCATGTCCGGGCGGATGGTGGACGCGCAGGAGGCGCTGCGGATCGGCCTGGTCGACCGGGTCGTCCCGGCCGCCGAGGTGTACGACGCGGCCGTCGCGCTGGTCACTCCGTACCTGACCGGGGCCCCGCAGGCGCTGCGCGCGGCGAAGCTGGCGGTCGACGGCGGCCTGGACATGGACCTGACCTCGGGCCTGGCCTGGGAGACGCAGCTCTTCGCGGCGCTGTTCGCCACCGACGACCGGCGCGAGGGCATGACGGCCTTCGTCGAGAAGCGCAAGCCGGACTTCACCGGCCGCTGAGCGGGCGGGGCCGGCGGTTCGGACCGCTGGCCCCGACGGCGAGCCGAGAATTGTTCACATTGTGCCTACCGGCCAGTAGCGTGTGGCTTCGGTCATGAGCGACGAGAAGGAGCGGCGATGACGGAGCGGATCGAGGGTCACGGCGGCGAGTTGGCGCTCGCGGCACTACGCGCGCACGGCGTACGGGAGATGTTCACACTCTCCGGCGGGCACGTCTTCCCGCTGTACGACGCCGCGTACAAGACCGACTTCCCGATCTACGACGTCCGCCACGAGCAGTCCGCCGTCTTCGCCGCGGAGGCGGTGGCGAAGCTGCACCGCCGCCCCGGTCTCGCCGTGCTCACCGCCGGGCCCGGTGTCACCAACGGCATCTCCGGCATGACCAGCGCCTTCTTCAACGCCTCCCCGGTGCTGGTGCTCGGCGGGCGGGCGCCCGCCTTCCGCTGGGGCTCGGGCAGCCTGCAGGAGATGGACCACCTGCCGTTGGTCACCCCGGTCACCAAGCATGCCGAGACCGTGTTCAGCACCGACGACATCCCGCGCGCGGTGGGTTCCGCGCTCACCGCCGCCCTCACCCCGCACCGTGGCCCGGCCTTCCTCGACTTCCCGTTGGAGACGGTCTTCTCGGTCGCCGAGGTCGACCTGCCCGCGGTGTCGGGCGTCGACCCGGTCGTACCCGACCCGGAGGAGGTCGGCCACGCCGCGATGCTCATCGCCGGGGCACAGCGACCGGTCATCATCGCCGGCTCCGACGTGTACGCCGGCGACGCGGTCGCCGCCCTGCGCGAGGCGGCCGAGGCGTTGCAGGTGCCGGTCTTCACCAACGGCATGGGCCGCGGCTCACTCCCGCCGACGCACCCGCTTGCGTTCGCCAAGGCCCGCCGGGCCGCCCTGTCCGGCGCCGACGTGGTCGTGGTGGTCGGCACCCCACTGGACTTCCGGCTCAGCTTCGGCGACTTCGGCGACGCCAAGGTGGTGCACATCGTCGACGCGCCCAGCCAGCGGGCGACGCACGTGCAGCCGGCCGCCGCCCCCGCCGGCGACCTGCGCCTGATCCTCTCCGCGCTCGCCGATCACTCCGGCGACCGGGCCGACCACACCGACTGGATCGCCGACCTGCGCGTCGCCGAGGACGCGGCGAAGGCCCGGGACGCCGCCGAGATGGCCGCCGAGACCGACCCGATCCGCCCCGCCCGGATCTACGGCGAGCTGCGTCGGGTGCTGGCCCCGGACGCGATCACCATCGGCGACGGCGGCGACTTCGTGTCGTACGCCGGGCGCTACCTGGAGCCGGCCCAGCCCGGCACCTGGCTGGACCCGGGCCCGTACGGCTGCCTGGGCACCGGCATGGGTTACGCGATGGGTGCCCGGGTCAGCCACCCGGATCGGCAGATCTGCGTGCTGATGGGCGACGGTGCCGCGGGCTTCTCGCTGATGGACGTCGAGTCGCTGGTCCGCCAGAAGCTGCCGGTGGTGATCGTCGTCGGCAACAACGGCATCTGGGGGCTGGAGAAGCACCCGATGCGGGCCATGTACGGCTACGACGTGGCCGCCGACCTGCAACCCGAGCTGCGCTACGACACGGTGGTCAGCGCGCTCGGCGGGGCGGGGGAGACGGTCGCGAAGGCCGCCGACCTGGGTCCGGCCCTGCAACGGGCGTTCGACGCCGGAGTGCCGTACCTGGTCAACGTGCTCACCGACCCGACCGACGCGTACCCTCGGTCGTCGAACCTGGCCTGAGACGCACCCGCCGCCGCCGTCGCCCCCCCAGCGGGCGACGGCGGTCGTGTCTGTCCGCAGCTAAATCAGCGGAATGTCAGCTCGTGTCGTCGTAACGTCAGCGCGGGAACGGCGGGATGTCAGACCTGTCGCCCACAGTGGTGTCACCACTGACGACGACAGGAGTTGGGATGGACTACGCGATCCGGGCCGAGGGTCTGGTGCGGCGTTTCGGCACCACCACAGCCCTCGCCGGCGTTGATCTGGCGGTGCCGACCGGGACCGTCTTCGGCCTGCTCGGGCCGAACGGGGCCGGCAAGACCACCGCCGTGCGGGTGCTCGCCACCCTGCTGGCCGCCGACGAGGGGCACGCCACGGTGGGCGGCTTCGACGTGGTGCGCGACGCGCACCAGGTGCGGCAGCTGATCGGCCTCACCGGCCAGTACGCCTCGGTCGACGAAACGCTCACCGGTGCGGAGAATCTGCTGCTGATCGGTCGGCTGCTCGGGCTGAGCCGAGCCGACGCCCGGCAGCGTGCCCGCCAACTCCTCGCCGACTTCGCGCTCAGTGATGCCGCCGACCGGGCCGCCAAGACCTTCTCCGGGGGCATGCGTCGCCGGCTGGACCTCGCCGCCAGCCTGGTCGGTCGGCCGCAGGTGCTCTTCCTCGACGAGCCGACCACCGGGCTCGACCCGCGCAGCCGCAACGACCTGTGGGACATCGTCCGCACCCTGGTCTCCGACGGTGTGACGGTGCTGCTCACCACCCAATATCTGGAGGAGGCCGACCAGCTCGCCGGTGAGATCGCCGTGGTCGACCACGGTCGGGTGATCGCCCAGGGCACGCCGGAGGAGCTGAAGGCCAAGACCGGTGGTCAGACCCTCACCGTGCGGCCGGCCGACAGCACCGACCTGGGCACCGTGACCGCCATCGTCGGCGAGGTGTCCGGTGCGACCCCCGAGGTGGCCCAGAACGCCGTCACCGTCGCCGTGAACGACTCCGGTGTCCTGCCCGCCGTGGTCCGCCGCCTCGACGCCGCCGAGATCGCGGTCGCCGAGCTGGCACTGCGCGGCGCCAGCCTGGACGAGGTCTTCCTCTCCCTCACCGGCCACCGGGCCGAGGACGCCCCGGCCGACACCGACCTGGAAAGGACTCCGGCATGACCGCCGTCACCCTCCCCGCTCCGCTGGCACCGGCCCGCCGGCTCAGCCCGGCAGCGGGGCTGCGCCACACCCTCACGCTGGCGTGGCGCAGCCTGGTGCAGATCAAGCACAACCCGATGGAGCTGCTCGACCTCAGCATCCAGCCGGTGATGTTCGTGCTGCTGTTCACGTACGTCTTCGGCACCGCCATCGCCGGATCGTCCGGCGAATACCTCACCTTCATGCTGCCCGGCATCATGGTGCAGAACGCGCTGTTCGCCACGATGACGACCGGGTTCGGGCTGAACAACGACCTCACCAAGGGCGTGTTCGACCGTCTCCGGGCGCTGCCCATCGCCCGGTGGGCGCCGTTGGCCGGCCGGATCCTCGCCGACACCGTCAAGCAGGCCTGGTCGATCGCGCTGCTGCTGGGCGTCGGGTCGATCCTGGGTTTCCGGGTCGGCAACGGCCTGTTCGGGGTGGTCGGGGCGTTCGCGCTGCTGCTGGCGTTCACGTTGGCCGCGTCGTGGATCTCGGTGCTGGTCGGCGTGCTGGTGAGCGAACCGGACAAGGTGCAGATCTTCGGGTTCATGGTGATCTTCCCGCTGACCTTCACCAGCAACATCTTCGTACCGACCGACCGGATGCCCGGCTGGTTGCAGAGCTGGGTGGAGGTGAACCCGGTGACCGTGGTGGCCGACGCGCTGCGCGGGCTCCTGGTCAGCGGGCCGGTGGCCGGGCCGGTGCTCCAGACGCTGCTCTGGGGCTCCGGCATCGCGGTGATCTTCGCGCCGTTGGCGGTGCGCGCGCTCAAGCGTCGGGTGTGAGTCGACGCTCGGGCACCAACGCCGGCGCGACCGCGCCGCCGCTCGGGCACCAACGCCGGCGCGACCGCGCCGACGCTCACACCTCCGGCCGGTCACCCTCGCGGGGCGGCTCACCGTCGCGCCGGCGCAGGTCGTCCTCGCGCCGGCGCAGGTCCTCCTCCCAACGACGGAAGAGCTCGTCGTCCTGCTGCTTCGCACGGTCCTGCACGGACCGGAGAAACTCCGGGTCGTCGTCGGGGGCGACCGGTCGGGGGCGCTTCCGCTCGACCGAGCCGGTGCCACCCGACCAGCCCTTGCGCGCGCCGGCGCTGGGCTCCCGGCCGGCGACGAACCAGGCGATCGAGCCGACCAACGGGAAGAACAGGATGATCAGCACCCAGGCGATCCGGGGCAGGGCGCGAATCTGACCCTCCTCGGCGGAGAGGCAACTGATCAGCGCGCAGACGGCGAGGACAATCTGCACCAGGAAGAGGAGAACGTACAGCCGGGCCATCCACCCATCATGGCGCACCGAGTCCCGTCACCACAGTCCGCGCAGCACCAGCAGCACTCCCAGCAACGCGATCCCCACGGTGCCCAGCGCGACCAGGGGCAGGGTCCGGCCACCGGTGCGGGCCGGGCCGGCGCCGGTGCCGCGGGGCCAGCAGAGCACCAGCAGGGCGCCCCACAGCAGCACGACGACGCCGGCGAGCAGCGCCCCGCTCGGGCCGTCCGCCGAGGCCAACCGGACGGCGAGCGCGGTCACCACCGTCACCGTGAGCAGGGTGCGTCGCCAGGCCAGGCGGGTGCGCTCCGGTTGCAGCCCGGAGTCGCGTGCGGCGCTCACCGGCTGCCGACCGCCCGCAGCAGGACGGCGACCACCAGCAGCACCGCACCGACACCCACGGCCAGGGCCAGGACGGCGGGAAACCGGGACGCGGGCAGCTCCTGACCGAGCCGGATGGCCCGCTCGGTACGCGCCCAGTGGTCCACCGCGCGGACCGCGACGGCACCGCCGAGCAGGAGCAGCGCGACGGCGATCGCCTCCCGCAGGTGGCTCATCGGCAGGGGCGGCAGGAACTGCGCGGCGGCCAACCCACCGCCGACCAGCGCCAACCCGGTGCGCAGCCAGGCGAGGAAGGTCCGTTCGTTGGCCAGCGAGAACCGGTAGTCCGGCTGCTCACCGACCGTGCCCAGCTCCGCCGGGTCGAACCATCTCCTGATCGCCGCCCACACGGTGGAAGATTATCCGCTTCCCATCCCGCTTAGCCTGACTCGGTGACTGATCTCGACGTAATGACGCTGCGTGCCGCCTACGACAACCAACTCCGCCCGGAGATCCCCGACCCGGTTCCGGCCGGGGTGACGGTGGAGCGGGACGGGCCGTTGGTGCGCATCATCGGGCTCGACGCCGGCGGCTTCCTCACCTACCGCGACCTCGGCGGACTCACCGGGGACGCGCTGGACGAGCTGATCACCCGACAGGTGCGGCTGTTCCGCGAACGTGGCCAGTCGGTCGAGTGGAAGCTCAACGAGCACGACGAACCGGCGGACCTGGCGGACCGCCTGCGCGCCGCCGGCTTCGTCCCGGAGGACCGGGAGACCGTCGTGGTCGGCCCGGTCGCGCCGCTGGCCGCCGCGCTGCCGGTCACCCCCGAGGGGGTACGCCTGCGTGAGGTGACCTCCCGCGCCGACCTGGAGCGGATCGCCGCCATGGAGGAGGAGGTCTGGCAGGAGGACCGCTCGCACCTGGTCACGGGTCTGGCCAAGGAGATCGACGCCGACCGGAACTCGATCACCGTCGTGGTGGCCGAGGCGGACGACACGGTGGTGAGCGCCGGCTGGGTGCGGTTCCCGGCGAACACCGGCTTCGCCACCCTGTGGGGCGGCTCGACCCTGCCGCAGTGGCGGCAACGGGGCATCTACCGGGCGCTCGTCAACTACCGGGCGCGGTTGGCCGACCAGCGGGGCCGCACGCTCGTGCAGGTGGACTGTTCCGAGGACAGCCGGCCGATCCTGCAGCGGCTCGGCCTCGTCCCGGTGACCACCACCACCCCGTACGTCTACACTCCGTGATCATGGAGCAGCGGTTGACGGACGAGGAGCGGTTGATCCTCAAGACCGGCGCCTTCGGTGCCGTCTTCCTGGTGTCCAACGCCGACCCGGGGGTGCTGGGGGTGATCCGGGAGAGCGTCGCCGCGTCCAGCGCACTCGCCAACGCCAGCGGGACGGTCAAGGAAGCGCTCGCCACCGGCCCGCTGCCCCGGCTGCCCAGGGACTCGCAGTTGGAGATCGAGTCGGTGGTGCTGCCGGCGCTGCGGCAGGCGGTGCGAATCCTGCGCGACAAGTCACCGCAGGACGTGGCGGCGTACCGCTCGGTGGTGTTGGGTGCGGCGGACCGGGTGGCCCGGGCGCACGCCGGGGTGGCGCCCGCCGAGGCGGCGGCCATCGACCAGATCCGGAACGCGTTGGCCGACCCGGCCTGACCGCCTGCCCGTCGGTGAGCTGTGTCACCCTGAGTGCCCCGGGGAGCGCAAGCTACCGACAGGTAACATTGCGTCGTGGGCAACTGCACAACAGCCCCCGGTTGACCAGGCGTCGACCGACGCGCGACGCTGCGCCCCATACCGGGCGAGCGAATCGCATCACCACACAGGAGGGTCGTCGAAGCGCGATGAATATCGTCGTACTCGTCAAGCAGGTGCCTGATTCGGGCGCGGACCGCAACCTGCGCAATGACGACAACACCGTCGACCGCGGTTCGGCGAACAACGTGATCAACGAGATGGACGAGTACGCCATCGAGGAGGCGCTGAAGATCAAGGAGGCGCACGGCGGCGAGGTCACCATCCTGACCATGGGTCCGGACCGGGCGACCGAGTCGATCCGCAAGGCGCTCTCCATGGGCCCGGACAAGGCCGTGCACGTGCTGGACGACGCCCTGCACGGTTCCTGCGCCGTCGCCACCTCGAAGGTGCTCGCCGCCGCGCTCGGTCAACTGAACGCCGACCTGGTGATCTGCGGCGCCGAGTCCACCGACGGTCGGGTCCAGGTCATGCCGCACATGATCGCCGAGCGGCTCGGCGTCGCCGCGCTCACCGGCGCCCGCAAGCTGACCGTCGACGGCAGCACGCTGACCGTGGAGCGGCAGACCGAGGAGGGCTACGAGGTGGTCACCGCCGCCACCCCGGCCGTGGTCTCCGTCTGGGACACGATCAACGAGCCGCGCTACCCCTCCTTCAAGGGCATCATGGCCGCCAAGAAGAAGGCGGTGCAGACGTTCTCCCTGGCCGACCTGGGCGTCGCGCCCGCCGAGGTGGGCTTCGACGGGGCCACCAGTGCCGTCGTCGAGCACTCCAAGCGCCCGCCGCGCTCCGGCGGCGCCAAGATCACCGATGAGGGCGAGGGCGGCGTCAAGCTGGTCGAGTTCCTCGCCACCGAAAAGTTCGTGTGAGAGCGGGTCTGGACATGTCTGAGGTTCTCGTCGTCGTCGAAGCCACCAAGGAATTCGGCGTCAAGAAGGTCACCCTGGAGATGCTCACCCTCGCCCGCGAGCTGGGCACCCCGAGCGCGGTGGTGCTCGGCGGCGCCGGCGCCGCCGAGGCGCTGAGCGGCAAACTGGGCGAGTACGGCGCGGAGAAGATCTACGCCGCCGAGGGTGACGAGATCGACGGCTACCTGGTGGCCCCCAAGGCCACCGTGCTGGCCGAGCTGGTCACGCGCGTGCAGCCGGCCGCCGTGCTGCTGGCCTCGGCCCAGGAGGGCAAGGAGATCGCCGCCCGCCTCGCCGTCAAGCTGGACAACGGCATCCTGACCGACGTGGTCGGCCTGGACACCGACGGCACCGCGACCCAGATCGCCTTCGCCGGCTCCGCCATCGTCAAGTCCAAGGTCACCAAGGGCCTGCCGCTGGTCACCGTCCGGCCCAACTCGGTCACCCCGACCCCGGCGGCGGCCACCCCGACGATCGAGCAGCTCACCGTGTCGGTCACCGACACCGACAAGCTGGCCAGGGTCGTCGAGCGGGTCGCCGAGCAGAAGGGCTCCCGCCCCGAGCTGACCGAGGCCGGCGTGGTCGTCTCCGGCGGTCGCGGTGTCGGCAACGCCGACAACTTCAAGCTGGTCGAAGAGCTGGCCGACCTGCTCGGCGGCGCCGTCGGCGCGTCCCGCGCGGCCGTCGACTCCGGCTTCTACCCGCACCAGTTCCAGGTGGGCCAGACCGGCAAGACGGTCTCCCCGCAGCTCTACGTCGCGCTCGGCATCTCCGGTGCCATCCAGCACCGGGCCGGCATGCAGACCTCGAAGACCATCGTCGCGGTCAACAAGGACGGCGAGGCACCGATCTTCGAGCTGGCCGACTTCGGCGTGGTGGGCGACCTGTTCAAGATCGTCCCGCAGGCCGCCGAGGAGATCCGCAAGCGCAAGTGACCCGCTGACACGACAGTGGCCGCCCCGATCCGGGGCGGCCACTGCTTTTTCGTGGGGAGCTGATCGGCGGGCCGGGGAGCTGAGCCGGCCCGCCGATCAGCCCGTCAGGGTGCCCCTCACCAGGCTGTCGCCGGAGTGGCGGGTGTTGTTGTCGAACCGTTCCGCGGAGACGTCGACCACCGAGTAGGTCTTGAGGTCGACATTCGGGGGCAGGGGTAGCAGGGCATCCTGGCCGCCACCCAGGGTGCCGACCGAGAACATATCCATCGTCGTCGGATTGATCAGCCAGACCTCGTAGTACCCCGGGACGCGCGGGAGATTCGCCACATGCAGATGTAGTTGGCCGTCCTGGAGAACCCGGGCGTCACCCCTGGCCGCCGGGGGCGTCGACCCGTACGCCGCCAGCGGGGCGCTCGCCACCACCACCGGCTTCGGTGTGGGCGCCGGGTCGTCCGGCCGGAGCACCGAGACCGTGCCCACCACACCGACCGCCGCGGCGGCGGCAGCGGTCACCGCGGTGGCCGCCCAGCGGGCCCAGCCACGGCCCCGGCGAGACCGCCGAGCCGAGTCCAGCCGGGTGACGGTCGGCTCCGCCACTGTGCCGATGGTCGGCTCCGCCACCGTGTCGACGGTCGGCTCCGCCGTCGTGCCGGTGGCCTGTTCCGGCACCGGCGGGCGGCGGATCTCGGTCACCGGCGGTCGGGTCTCCGCCGCGCTGACCTGGGCCAGGATGCCCTGCCAGAGGTGCTCCGGCGGGTCGGGCAGGTCGGCGAGGCCCTGCGTCTCCACGCCGAGTCCGGCGATCTGCCGCAGGGTCGTCATCTCCACCCGGCAGTGTGCGCAGGTGCCGAGGTGGGTGCTCTCCCCGTTGTCCGCCTCGCTCTCACCGAGCGCCAGAAAGACCAGCCGGTCGTGGTCCAGGTGCTGCACCGTCCACCTCCCATCTGCGTTTCAAGCTCGCCATGCCGCGCCGGATGTGGCTCTTGACGGTGCCCAACGGCACCCCCGTCACCGTGGCAATCTGCTGGTGGGTCAGGTCGTCGTAGAAGGCCAGCTCCAACATGCGTCGCTGGTCGTCGGGGAGACGGGCCAGCTCGTCGGCGATCACCAGCCGGTCCACCACGCGGTCCGGGTCCGGGTCGGCCGGCGCCGGCTCGGGCAACTGACGGACCGTATCCACCACCCGGGTCTCCCGGGCCGAGGCGCGCATCCGGTCGATCACCTTGCGCCGGCCGATGCCGAGCAGCCAGCCGATCAGCGATCCCTTGGCCGGGTCGAAGGTGTCGCGACCCAGCCAGGCGGCGACGAACGTGGCCTGGGTGACGTCCTCGGCGTCGGCGCGGTTGGCCAGCATGGAGGTGGCCAGGTGGAACACGGCCCGACCGTACCGGTCGTACGCCTCGCGGAGCGCCACGTCGTCGCCCGCGCGGAAGCGGAGCGCGAGGTCGTCCACCGGAGGGTCCGGTTCCTCGTGCAGGGCCGTCATCGGGCGGTTCGCCTTCGATGGGGCATGCCCGACTGTAGCTGCCACAGTCTCCGCCCCACTCTCCCGGTCGATGTCATCTCAGCAGCTCTTCGCCTCGCGACCCCGGTTCGGATGCAGGTGGGGCCGAAAAAGAAAAGTGCGTCGGTGTCGCATCCACCCGTCCGGACGGCGGCGTAACCCGTTCTGCAAGTCAGGCCTGACGAATCAGCACCAATCACCAGGAGGCAGACATGCAGTTCTCATCCCTGCGTCGGGTCGCGGCGGGCGGCGCGGTCGCCGCGCTGGCCTTCGCCGGAGTCGGCGCGCTCACCGCCACCCCCGCGTACGCCGCCACGTCGAAGGTCTCCGTCGTGCACGGCATCCCGGACACCCCGGTCGACGTCTACGTCAACGGCAAGAAGACGCTGGAGAACTTCAAGCCCGGCGACGTCGCCGGCCCGCTGAGCCTGGAGGAGGGCGACTACGACATCGCGCTCACCAAGCCGGGCGAGCCGGTCGGCAGCGCGATCCTCAAGGTCGACAACGCGGCGGTGCCGGGCGGCGCGAACATCAGCATCGCGGCGCACCTGGACGCCGCCGGCCAGCCGAAGATCACCCCGTTCGTGAACGACGTGTCGAAGGTCGACGCCGGCAAGGCCCGGCTGATCGTCCGGCACACCGCCGCCGCCCCGGCGGTGGACGTACGCGCCGGCGGCACCCCGGTCTTCGAGGGCCTGACCAACCCGAAGGAGGCCAAGGGTGACGTCGACGCGGGCAGCGTGAAGGCGGACGTGGTGCTCGCCGGCACCGACACCGTGGCCATCGGCCCGGCGGACCTCAACCTCAAGGAGGGCACCGCGACGATCGTCTACGCGATCGGCTCAGCCGAGGGCAAGACCCTCGGTGTGGTGGCACAGACCATCACCGGCCTGCACTCCGCCCCGGGCGGCGTGCCGAGCGGTGACGGCGGTCAGGCTGGCACGGGCCTGGGCACGTGGTGGTACACGCTCACCGGTGCCGGCGTACTCCTGCTGTTGTTTGGTGGTGTGCGGATGGCGACCGCGCGGACCGGTCGCAGGTGACGGTGCGCAACCGCGGCGCGCTGGCGGCCCTGGCCGCCGGCGTTGCCGCGCTCACCGTCGCCGCCGTGGTGGCGGGCGGCTCCCGGCCGGCCGGAACCGTGGGCGCCGCGGAGGCGAGCGCGTTGGCCAGCACCCCGACGACCGCCGCCAGCGTTCCGTCGGTCCCGGTGACCGCCGGTGAGCTGCCGGTCGACGCGGCGATCATCCCGCCGGTACGGCTGGTGATCCCGGAGATCGACGTCACCGCCACCGTCGACGCGGTAGGCATCAACGAGCGGACCAACGAGTTCGAGGTGCCGCCGAGCGTCGACCAGATCGGGTGGTACCGCTACGGACCCGGCCTGGAGGCCCCCGCCGGCTCGGTGGTCATCGCCGGTCACGTGGACAGTGCCAGGCAGGGCAGGGGGGCGTTCTTCCGACTCCGTGAACTGGACCAGGGCGACACGCTGACCGCGACCGGCAGCGACGGCACGGCACGGCGCTACCGGGTCGTCGCCCGGGAGGAGTACGCGAAGACCAGGATTCCGTTGGACCGGTACTTCGCCCGGGACGGCAAGCCGCGACTGACCCTGATCACCTGTGGCGGGCCGTTCGACGCCAAGGCGCGCAGGTACCGGGACAACATCGTCGTCACCGCGGTGCCCGCCTGACCGGGCCGGGGTGGGAAGCGCCACCCCGGCCGTCGCGCCGGGTCCCCTCCGCCATCCGGGCTCCGCGGTGTCGGCCGTAGGCTGAGCGGTGATGGCTTACCTGGATCACGCGGCGACGACTCCGATGCTCGATGAGGCACTGGAGGCGTACGTCGCTACCGCCCGCGAGGTCGGCAACGCGTCCTCCCTGCACGCGGCGGGTCGCCGTGCCCGCCGCCGGGTCGAGGAGTCCCGCGAGAAGGTGGCCGCGGTGCTGGGCGCGCGGCCGTCCGAGGTGATCTTCACCGGTGGTGGCACGGAGAGCGACAACCTCGCGGTCAAGGGCATCTTCTGGGCCCGCCGCGGAGCCGACCCGCAACGCCGTCGGGTGGTCTCCAGCGCCGTCGAGCACCACGCGGTGCTGGACGCGGTGGACTGGCTCGTCGAGCACGAGGGAGCCGAGGTCGGCTGGTTGCCGGTGGACGCCGCCGGTCGGCTCGACCCGGAGGACCTGCGCGCCGAGTTGGCCGCGCACGCCGACCGGGTGGCGGTGGTCACCGCGATGTGGGCGAACAACGAGGTGGGCACCGTCCAGCCGGTCGCCGAGTTGGCCGCCGTCGCGGCCGAGTACGGTGTGCCGTTCCACACCGACGCCGTCCAGGCGGTCGGTCAGGGGCCCGTCGACTTCGGCGCCAGCGGTGTCGCCGCGCTGACCGTCACCGGGCACAAGTTGGGCGGCCCGACCGGGGTGGGCGCGTTGCTGCTCGCCCGGGACGTGGCGGCCACGCCGCTGCTGCACGGCGGCGGCCAGGAACGCGACGTCCGCTCCGGCACCCTGGACACCGCCGGCATCGTCGCCTTCGCGGTCGCCGTCGAGAGCGCGGTGAAGGGCCAGCAGGAGTACGCGGCCCGGGTGGCCGCACTCCGCGACGACCTGATCGAACGGGTTCGTCGGGCGGTGCCCGAGGTGATCTACAACGGCGACCCGACCTGCCGGCTGCCCGGCAACGCGCACTTCTCCTTCCCGGGCTGCGAGGGCGACGCCCTGCTGCTGCTGCTCGACGCGCAGGGCATCGCCTGTTCAACCGGGTCGGCCTGCTCCGCGGGTGTGGCCCAACCCTCACACGTGCTGCTGGCGATGGGCGCCGACGACGACCGCGCCCGCTCCTCGCTGCGCTTCTCCCTCGGCCACACCAGCACCCAGGCCGACGTCGACGCCCTCATCGCGGCCCTCCCCGGCGCGGTGGACCGAGCCCGCCGAGCCGCAGCCCTCCGCACCCCCCGCTAACAGCCCCCCGCCCCTCGCCCCTCGCCCACCCTCTTCTCTCCGCGGTCGATCATGGAGTTGTGGTGCCGAGAAGATGGCGAATGACGGCTTTTGTCACCCACCACAACTCCTTGATCGACGGAGGGCTGAGGGTGGAACAGGTCACTTTGCCGCCAGCGGAGCCGGTGCGGGGTGGGTGGGTAGGCTGGCGGTGGGGAAGGGAGTGCGCTGGTGAGGGTTCTGGCGGCTATGTCGGGCGGGGTTGACTCGGCCGTGGCGGCGGCGCGGGCGGTGGCGGCCGGGCATGACGTGACAGGCGTACACCTGGCGCTGGCCCGCAATCCGCAGACCTACCGGACCGGGGCGCGCGGCTGCTGCACGCTGGAAGACTCCCGGGACGCACGGCGGGCCGCCGACGTGATCGGCATCCCGTTCTACGTCTGGGACATGGCCGACCGCTTCCACGAGGACGTGGTGGACGACTTCGTCGCCGAGTACGCCGCCGGCCGTACGCCGAATCCCTGCCTGCGCTGCAACGAGAAGATCAAGTTCACGGCGGTGCTGGACCGGGCGGTGGCCCTGGGCTTCGACGCGGTGGTCACCGGGCACCACGCCCGGCTCGGCCCGGACGGGCTGCTGCGGCGCAGCGTCGACATCGCCAAGGACCAGTCGTACGTGCTGGCCGTGCTCACCCGCGAGCAACTGGACCGGTCGATCTTCCCGCTGGGCGACTCGACGAAGGCGCAGGTCCGTGCGGAGGCCGCCGAGCGTGGCCTGGCGGTGGCCGACAAGCCGGACTCGCACGACATCTGCTTCATCGCCGACGGCGACACCCGCGGCTTCCTGGCCGGCCGGCTCGGCGAGGCGCCCGGCGACGTGGTCGACGCGAGCACCGGCGCGGTGGTCGGCAGTCACCGCGGCGCGTACGCGTACACGGTGGGGCAGCGTCGCGGCCTGCACCTGGACCGGCCGGCCCCGGACGGGCGGCCGCGCTACGTGCTCTCGATCACGCCGAAGACCAACACGGTGACCGTCGGCACCGCCGAGGCGCTGGAGGTGTCCGAGGTGCGCGCCGTTCGTCCGGTCTGGACCGGCGGCGCACGGCCGGACGCGCCGGTCGAGTGCGAGGTGCAGTTGCGTGCGCACGGCGACGTGGTCCCGGCGACCGTCGCTCTCGACGGTGACCTGCTGCACGCCGAGCTGCGCCGGCCGGTCCGCGGCGTCGCCGCCGGTCAGGCCGTGGTCGCGTACCGGCCGGACCCGGCCGGCGACGTGGTCCTCGGCTCGGCGACCATCACCGCCTGACGGCGCGGCACGGGGGTTCGCGGGATAGCCTTCGGCCGTGACAGATCAGGCGTGGCCCTGGCCGGCCGGTGCGGCAACCGGAATTGGTTCGCTGCCCGGCACCGACATCGGCGAGGCACAGCGGGTGGTCCTCGGTGAGCTTCCCGAGCTGCCCCACCTGCCCGAGTTGCCGGCCCGTGGCCCCGGCGCCGACCTCATCGGCCGCAGCGCCGGGCTGCTGGTCGAGCTGCCCGTCGAGGTGTACGCCGGCCGGTGGCGGGTCGCCCCACGCCCGGGCCGCGACCTGCGCCGGGCCGCTGACCTCATGGAACGCGACCTGGACCAGCTCGCCGAGCAGGCCGAGGAGTACGACGGCCCGATCAAGGTGCAGGCCGCTGGTCCGCTGACGCTGGCCGCCTCCCTGGAGTTGCCGATCGGTGGCCGCCTGTTGCGTGACCCCGGCGCGGTCCGCGACCTGACCGGCTCCCTCGCCGAAGGGCTGCGCGCGCACGTCGCGGCGGTGGCCCGGCGGTTGCCCCGGGCGTCGGTGCTGCTGCAACTGGACGAGCCGTCACTGCCGACCGTGCTGGCCGGGCGGGTGCCGACCGAGAGTGGCCTGGGCGCGTACCGGGCGGTCGAGTCGGTGGACGCGGCCGCGCTGCTGCGCGAGGTCGTCGACGCGGTCGGCGTGCCGACGCTCGTGCACTGCTGCGCCCCCGACGTACCGCTGGAGCTGATCCGCTCCACCGGCGCCGTCGCGGTCGCCCTCGACCTCGACCTGGTCACCAAACTGGACCCGCTGGGCGAGGCGATCGACGCCGGCCTCGGGTTGCTGGCCGGGGCCGCGCCGACCCGACCGCCGTCGGCCGGTGGCGCGCCGACCTCCGCGCAGATCGCCGACCGGGTACGCCAGGTCTGGGACCGCCTCGGCTTTCCTCGTCGGCAGTTGGCCGAGCAGGTGGTGCTCACCCCGGCCTGCGGTCTCGCCGGTGCCACCCCGGAGTACGCGCGGGCGGTGCTCGCGGCCTGTCGGGACGCCGGTCGGCGGCTCGCCGAGGACTGAGGTTTCCTGTCGTACCGGGTGGGCAGGATGACGGTCATGATTGGACAGCTGCGTTCAGTGGTGATCGATTGCCCGGATCCCCGGGCGTTGGCGGAGTTCTACGCCGAGCTGCTCGGCGTACCCATCGCCGACGGGGAGACGGAGTCCGACTGGGTGGTGCTGGGCGGTCCGCCCGGCCACCAGCCGCGGGTGGCCTTCCAGCAGGCGCCCGACCTGCGGCCACCGGCCTGGCCGGACCCGGAGCGTCCACAGCAGTTCCACCTGGACGTGACGGTGGACGACATCGAGAGCGCGGAGAAGGCGGCCCTCGCGCTCGGGGCTCGGCGGCTGCCGGGCGAGGGCGACGGTTTCCGGGTCTACGCCGACCCGGTCGGCCACCCGTTCTGCCTCTGCTGGGACTGAGCCCGACGGGGGTTGCGGCGGCCGGGCATCATGGCCGCCGTGATCCCCACCTCCGCGCTGCGCGCCTCCGGTTCACTCTTCGGCCTCGCCTACGGTGACGCGCTCGGCAAGCCGACCGAGTTCCTGACCGTCGCCGAGATCGAGCACCGGTACGGCCCGACCGGCCCACGTGAGCTGTCCGGCGAGCCGGCACTCGTCACCGACGACACCCAGATGGCACTCGCGGTGGGCTGGGCGCTGCACGATGCGCCCTCGCTCACCCCGGAGGCGGTGGAGCCGCTGCTGCGGCAGCGCTTCCTGGCCTGGGCGGTCAGCCCGGACAACAACCGCGCCCCGGGCATGACCTGCCTGCGGGCCTGCGCGGAGCTGAGCCGTGGGCTGCGCTGGCAGGAGGCGACAGTGGCCGGGTCGAAGGGGTGCGGCGCCAACATGCGGGTCACCCCGGTCGGGCTGCTCGACGTCGACCTGGACACGCTGGCCGGGTTGGCCCAGCTACAGGCCGGGATGACCCACGGCCACCCGACCGGGCTGGCCGCCAGCGAGCTGACCGCGTACGCGGTCTTCGCGCTGCGCGCGGGCGCCACACTGCCCGAACTACCCGCGCTGCTCACCGAGCGGGCGCTCGCCCAGCGCCTGGTCTACCGGGAGCAGTGGCTGGGTGACCTCTGGCAGCGTCCCGGTACACCGTCACCGGAGACGTTCATCGCCCGAGGCTGGGACGAGTGCCTGACGGCGCTGGGCCGACTGACGACCGCCCTGAGCCAGCCGGACGACGGCGGCGACCCGTGCCGGGCCACCGGGGAGGGCTGGGTTGCCGAGGAGGCGCTGGCCACCGCGCTGCTCTGCGCCATTCGGCACGTCGACGACCCGGTGGCGGCACTGGCCCGGGGCGCGACCACCGCCGGCGACTCCGACTCGATCGCCGCACTGGCCGGCGCGTTTGTGGGCGCGGCCGCCGGCATGGCCGCCTGGCCGACCGGGTGGTTGGACCGCATCGAGTACGCGGACCAACTCGCCACCCTGGGCGCCGCCTGGGACTGACCCCACCTGCCTGCCCTGTCCTCGGTGCTGACCGGCGCGGTCCTCGGTGCTGCCCGGTGCGGCCTCGGCGGTGCCCCGCGCGGCCTCGGCGGTGCCCCGCGCGGCCTCGGCGGCGCCCCGCGCGGCCTCGGCGGTGCCCCGCGTTGGTCCCGGGGGGCGTGATCCACTCGGCTTTCTGAAAGTCGCGGTGTCCGGTGGTGTCGGATGCCGCGTTTTGCAGGAAGCCGAGTCGATCATGCCTTCTTTGGGCAGGGCGGACGGGGTAGTGGGCCCGCCGGATAGTCAGGGTGACGGGGTGGGCTCGCCGGGCGGTCATGTCGACCGGGCCGCGGGGTGGTCAGGGGGTGGGCAGGTGACGCAGGCTGCGGACCTTGCGCCACAGGTCGGCGTCGCAGCGGCCGGCGTGGTCGGCGAAGGCGGCCGAGTTGAGTCGGATCGGCTCGGTCAGGCTGAGGTAGCTGTCGTGCTCCGCGCCGGGGTCCCAGTCCCGGGTGGGGATCCGCACGTGGTCGTCCCGGTCGCTCTTGTCCTGGCTGGTGATCTTCAGGACGTCCGCCCCTCGGGAGTCCGCCCGCAGCACCAGACAGGGCCGTACCTTCGAGCCACTGCCATCGGCGTACGGCACGTCGGCCCACCAGATCTCGCCCGGTGCCGGGGCATCCCGCCGGTCGGTGTCCGATGAGCGGGGCTTGGCGGCCGGCCGGTCGGCGCCACGCGGTCGAGGTGGGGTGGGCCGACGACCACCGGTGCGGGCCGTGGCACGGCGATCCGGTCGGGTGCCCGAGGGTCGGGTGGAAACCCGGTGCCGCCAGCTGTTCCATGCCCAACCCGTACCCACCGCCAGCAGGATCGCCACCGCCCAGAGCAGTGCCTCGCGCATCGCATAACCTCCTGCTCACCGACGGACGCATCCCCGCCGCCTGCCCACCGGCGGACGTAGCGCCGCCTCGTGCCCACCGGCGGATGTGCCCCGCCTCGTGCGTACCGGCGGACGTAGCGCCGCCTCGTGCCCACCCGCGGACGTGCCCCCGCCTGATGGCCACCGGCGGATGTAGCGCCGCACCCTGGCGGCTCGCGGGTCGCACCGTGCGGCGATCCTCGCACGCCGTCGCCCGTGCCGCCCGCCAACCACACCGCGGCTGCCCCGACGTCCGCGGCACCCGGAGGACACCCCCCCCCTTGATCATTTGACGCTGAGTAGTGGGATCGGCCCGTCGAGAACCACTCAGCATCAAGTGATCACGGAACGCGGTGGAGAGGAACGTCGCTGCGGGCGCGGGCGGGCAACGGATTGTCCCACCGGCCCGATACCGTGCCGGAGTAGCGTGATCAGGGAGGTCGCAGGCGTGTCCGAAGGTGGCGGTGTGTCCGAGGAACAGATCGGTCAGCAGGTCAGCCCGGAGCAGGAGGCGGCGGCCGGGGCTGAGCCGACGCCGCAGGCCCGGGAGCGGCACGCCACGCTCAGCCGGGAGCTGACCGAGCATCAATACCGCTACTACGTGTTGGACGCGCCGATCATCGCCGACGCCGAGTTCGATCGGCAGTTGCGCGAGTTGGAGGCGCTGGAGACGGAGTTCCCGGGGCTGCGCACGCCCGATTCGCCGACCCAGCGGGTGGGCGGCACGTTCTCCACCGACTTCACCCCGGTCACCCATGCCGAGCGGATGCTGTCGCTCGACAATGCCTTCGCCGACGAGGAGCTGGCGGCCTGGGCCGAGCGGGTCGAACGGGACGCGGGCGGCCCGGTGCCCTACCTGTGTGAGCTGAAGGTCGACGGGTTGGCCATCAACCTGACCTATGAGAAGGGCAGGCTGTTCCGGGCCGCCACCCGGGGTGACGGTCGCACCGGTGAGGACGTCACCGCCAACGTACGCAGCATCCGGGACGTGCCCAGCGAGCTCGCCCCCTCCGCCGAATTCCCAGACGTTCCGGAGTTGCTGGAGGTCCGGGGCGAGATCTACTTCCCGATCGCCGCCTTCGCCGATCTCAACGCCAGCCTGGTCGAGCAGGGCCGGGCACCGTTCGCGAACCCGCGCAACGCCGCCGCCGGCAGCCTGCGGCAGAAGGACCCGCGGGTCACCGCCTCCCGGCCGCTGCGCCTGGTCGTGCACGGCATCGGCGCCCGCCAGGGGTTCCAGCCCACGGCCCAGTCCGAGTCGTACGCGGCGCTGAAGTCGTGGGGGTTGCCGACAAGCGATCGGTGGCGGGTCGTCCCGGATCTGGCCGGCGTGGCGGAATACATCGCGCACTACGCCGAGCACCGGCACGACGTCGAGCACGAAATCGACGGGGTGGTGGTGAAGGTCGACCCGGTCTCCATCCAGGGCCGGCTCGGTTCGACAAGCCGTGCCCCGCGCTGGGCGATCGCCTTCAAATACCCGCCGGAGGAGGTCACCACCAAGCTGCTCGACATCGAGGTCGGTGTGGGGCGCACCGGGCGGGTCACCCCGTTCGCGGTGCTGGAGCCGGTGCACGTGGCGGGCTCGACGGTCGCCCAGGCCACCCTGCACAACGCCAGCGAGGTGGAACGCAAGGGCGTGTTGATCGGCGACACGGTGGTGGTGCGCAAGGCGGGGGACGTGATCCCCGAGGTGCTCGGCCCGGTTGTCGACCTGCGCCCCGCCGACGCGCGTGCGTTCGTGATGCCCATCACCTGCCCGTCCTGCGGCACACCCCTCGCCCCCGCCAAGGAGAGCGACGTCGACATCCGCTGCCCCAACACCCACAGCTGCCCGGCGCAGCTGCGGGAGCGGGTGTTCCACCTGGCCGGCCGAGGGGCGTTCGACATCGAGGTGCTCGGCTACAAGGGCGCGGGAGCACTACTGGACGCGCAGATCATCACCGACGAGGGCGACCTCTTCCAGCTCGACGCCGAGCAGCTGGCCCGTTCCCCGTTCTTCGTCAACAAGGACGGCACCCTCGGCAGCAACGCGGCCAAGTTGTTGGACAATCTCGTGGTCGCCCGGCAGCGCGAGCTGTGGCGGGTGCTGGTGGCGCTCTCCATCCGGCACGTCGGCCCCACCGCGGCTCGGGCGCTCGCCCGGCATTTCCGCTCGATGGACGCCATCGAGGCGGCCACGGAGGAGGAGCTGTCCTCGGTCGACGGGGTCGGGCCGACCATCGCGGCGAGCCTTCGGGAGTGGTTCGCGGTGGACTGGCACCGCGAGGTCGTCCGCAAGTGGGCCGAGGCCGGCGTACGGATGGCGGAGGACGTGGTCGACGAGGGGCCGCGCCCGTTGCAGGGGTTGACGGTGGTGGTGACCGGCACGCTCGCCGGTTTCTCGCGGGATCAGGCCGTCGAGGCCGTGGAGACCCGGGGCGGCAAGGTCAGCGGGTCGGTCTCCAAGAAGACGAGCTTCGTCGTCGTGGGGGACAACCCCGGGTCCAAGGCCGACAAGGCGGTCAGCCTCAAGGTGCCGGTGCTCGACGAGGCCGGGTTCCAGCTCCTGCTCGACGCGGGGCCGGATGCCGCACGGGAGGTCGCTCAACCGGGCGGCTGACCCCGCCCGCGGCACGGCGCGGCGACAGGTCGCGTATACCAACTTAATTACGACTACGACCGATTCGTGACTGTCATACCGGGAAACCGGGGGCTGAGGGCGTTTCATTGGGTCACGACGTGCGCACCGGCACGTCGACGGTCGGTCGGGAGGTGTGGTGGAGGTCGCCGATCCACGCAACTCGCTGCCCCCGGGGCGAGTGGCACCGTTCGCTGCCTTCGTCGTCGGCATCCTGGTGGTGGCCACGCTGACCGCCGCCGTTCCACTCGCGACGCTGCCCGGTGAGGTGTCCGGGCTGCCGGTGGCGTTCTGGACGATGGCCGCGCTCGCCGTGCTCTGCGACGCCCGCCCGTTCGTCCCGCCGGGGCGCCGGCAGACCTCGGCGGTGTTCCCCTCCACCTGCTTCACCTTCGCGATCCTGCTGGGTTGGGGCCTCGGCCCGGCGGTGGCGGTGCAGGCGGTGGGTGTCGTCGTCTCGGGCTGGCGGATGCGGCACGCGGCGTGGCGGACGGCGTTCAACGTCGGTCAGTACGCGTGTGCGCTCGCCGCCGCGTACGGGGTGATCCTGCTCGGGCCGGGCACCATCTTCTCCGGCGGACGGTTGCACTGGACCGACGTGGCCGCCGTCGGCGGCGCGACGCTGGCCTGGTTCGTCGTCAACTACGTGTTGGTCAGCTGGGCGGTGCGGCTGCGCTTCGGGGACCGGTGGTGGCCCACCCTGCGGCAGGGGCTCGGCTTCGAGTTGCTCTCCACCGGTTCACTGCTGCTGCTCGCCCCGGTGCTGGTCGCGGCCTCGCGGGTCAGCGCGGCGCTGATTCCGCTGGTGTTGGTGCCGCTCTTCGCCGTCTACCGGATGGCCCGGCTGACCGTCGAACAGCAGCACCTCGCCGCCGCCGACCCGCTGACCGGCCTGCCCAACCGCAAGGCCCTGTTGGCCGAGGTGGCGGAGCAGGTGCACCTGCATGCCGAGCGAACGGCCCGTGGCGGACCCGACGGGCAGTTGGCGCTGCTGCTGATCGACCTGGACCGCTTCAAGAACGTCAACGACGCCCTCGGGCACGCGGTGGGCGACCGGCTGCTGGTCGAGGTGAGCGCACGGCTCACCGACGTGCGGCCCCGACCTCAGATGATCGCCCGGCTCGGCGGTGACGAGTTCGCCATCGTGATGACCGGGCTGACCGACGTCGCTCAGGCGCGGGAGCTGGCCGACCAGGTGGTCCAGGCGTTGGCCGAGCCGGTGCCGCTCGACGGGCTTCCGTTGGACGTGGGCGGGTCGATCGGGATCGCCCTCTTCCCCGAACATGGGGAGGACTTCGCCACCTTGATGCGCCACGCCGACGTGGCGATGTACGACGCCAAGCACCGCAACGACACGGTGGCCGTCTACGCCCCCGAGTCGGACCACAACTCCGCCGAGCGTCTTGGCCTCCTCGCCGATCTGCGCCGGGTGCTGGAGTCCGGCCCACCGGTCGTCGAGCCCTCCGCCGCCGAGCAGGGCGAGCGGGCCGAGCAGGGTGGGCGGGGCGATGGGAACGGCCGGCACGCCGTACCGGATGAGGTTGGCGCGGAGCGGTCGGTCGGCGTACCCCTCAGTGCGACGGCCGAGGTGCGCGGCGGTGACGGGGCGGCGCTGCCCACCGGGGCCGAGGCCGCGCCACACGCGGACCCGGCGCCGGCCATCGTGACGGCACCGCCGCCCGGTCGGCGCTGGGGGCGCCGTCGGCGCGGCGACGCGGAGTTGGCGCACGCCGACGAGCTGATCAAGCGGATCGCCACCGGTGCCGACCCGATCCGGGGTCGCAACACCCGCGCCACGGTCAGCGGCAACCGGCCGGGCCCGGCCGGGGAGCGACGCGCCGGGCTCGGAAACGACAGGCGGTCGCCGAACGGAAGCGCGGTCACCGCGATGGGCAACGGTGGCCTCGGGCCGCGGCGGGACATCGGGCCGGGCTCAGCAGGGCGACCGCTCGAACCGACGGGGTGGGCGCACGCGGACGGTGGGCCGGCCGACGACGCCGGGGAAATCACCATGTACTACCAGCCGCAGATCGCCATCGCGACCGGCGAGGTGGTCGGTGTCGAGGCCCTGCTGCGGTGGCGACACCCGCGGCGGGGCATGGTCGACCCGGAGGAACTCATCCGGGTCGCCGAGCAGAGCGCCGTGATGCGGCTGCTCACCCGTCGGGTGGTCGACGACGTGGTGGAGCAGCTCGCCACGTGGTCGGCGGCCGGCATCGGCCTGCGCGCGGCGCTGAACGTGAGCGTGCGCGACCTGCACACCGGCGAGATCGCCGACCAGATCGCCGACCGGCTGGCCCGCTACGGGGTGCCGGCCGAGCGGCTACAGGTGGAGATCACCGAAGGGGCGTTGATGGCCGACCCACGCCGGGTGCTGACGACCATCTCCCAACTGCACCGGATCGGGGTGGGCATCGCGCTCGACGACTTCGGCACCGGCTACTCGTCCTTGCAGCACCTGCGCAGGCTGCCGTTGTCGGAGGTGAAGGTGGACCGGTCGTTCGTACTCGGCATGGCCGACGACGCCGACGACGCGGCGATCGTCCGGTCGATGATCGAGTTGGCCGGCGCTCTGGGGTTGCGGGTGGTGGCCGAGGGCGTCGAGGACGAGCGGACCTGGCGGATGTTGCACGCCGCCGGCTGCGACGCGGCGCAGGGCTGGTTCTACGCCCGACCCATGCCCGCCGCGGAGCTGGTCACCTGGCTGGCCCGGTACCGGCCGGTGCGCCCGACCGGGGGGCACCCGCAGGCCGACGTCACACGCCGCCCCACCCGCTGACGCGACACAGGGGCCGGCGGAGGGGGAGTCCGGGGACGCGGCACCGGAGCGGAACAATAGACTCGCTCCGGTCACCGCGCGTCACGCTCCAGTCGTCGCGCGGCCGGCACACCGCCCGACCAGCAGGACATCAGAAGGGGGCACGGATGGCCGCCATCTCCCGCGAGGAGGTCGCGCACCTGGCGCGCCTGTCGCGGCTCGCCGTCACCGAGGAGGAGCTGGACACGTTCGCCGGCCAGCTCGACGTGATCCTCCAGGCGGTCGCCCAGGTCGGCGAGGTCGCCGCCGCGGACATTCCACCGACCTCGCACTCGGTGCCGTTGACCAACATCTTCCGCGAGGACGTGGTCACGCCGTGCCTGACCCCGCAGGAGGCGCTGTCCGGCGCGCCCGACGCCGAGGACCAGCGGTTCCGCGTTCCGCGGATCCTGACCGAGGACGTGGCTTCATGACCGATTTGATCAAGATGACCGCGACGGAGATCGCCGCGCTGGTCGCCGGCGGCGAGGCCTCCGCCGTCGAGGTGACCCAGGCGCACCTGGACCGGATCGCCGCGGTCGACGACCGGGTGCACGCCTTCCTGCACGTCGACAGCGACGGCGCGCTCGCCGCGGCCCGCGCGGTGGACGAGCGCCGGGCCGCCGGTGAGGAGTTGGGCCCGCTCGCGGGTGTGCCGGTCGCGGTGAAGGACGTGCTCGCCACCCGGGGCGTGCCGACCACCGTGGGGTCGAAGATCCTGGAGGGCTGGCGCCCGCCGTACGACGCGACGATCGTGCAGCGGTTGCGCGAGGCCGGCACGGTGATGCTCGGCAAGACCAACATGGACGAGTTCGCGATGGGCTCCTCCACCGAATACTCGGCGTACGGCCCGACGCACAACCCGTGGGACCTCAGCCGGATCCCGGGTGGCTCGGGTGGTGGCAGCGCTGCGGCGCTGGCCGCGTACGAGGCGCCGCTGGCGATCGGCTCGGACACCGGCGGCTCGATCCGCCAGCCCGGTGCGGTCACCGGCACCGTGGGCGCGAAGCCCACCTACGGCGGCACCTCCCGGTACGGGCTTGTCGCCTTCTCCTCGTCGCTGGACACTCCCGGCCCGTGTGCCCGTACGGTGCTCGACGCGGCCCTGCTGCACCAGGTGATCGGTGGGCACGACCCGCGGGACTCCACCTCGATCCCGCAGCCGGTGCCGGACGTGGTGGCGGCGGCGAAGCTCGGCGCGACAGGTGACCTGACCGGCGTACGGCTCGGCATCGTGAGCGAGTTCGTCGGCGAGGGCGCCGAGCCGGGCGTGATGGCCGCGTTCCGCGAGTCGGTGGACGCGCTGACCAAGATGGGCGCCGAGGTCGTCGAGGTCTCCTGCCCGACGTTCGCGTACGCGCTGCCGGCGTACTACCTGATCGCCCCGAGCGAGTGCTCCTCCAACCTGGCCCGGTTCGACGGCGTCCGGTTCGGCCTGCGGGTCGGCGACGACGGCAACCGGTCGCTGGAGGAGGTCATGTCGTTGACCCGGGAGGCCGGCTTCGGCCCGGAGGTCAAGCGCCGCATCATGATTGGCACGTACGCGCTGTCGTCGGGCTACTACGACGCGTACTACGGGCAGGCGCAGAAGGTCCGGACGCTCATCACCCGGGACTTCACCGCCGCGTTCGAGCGGGTCGACGCGCTGATCTCGCCGACCACCCCGTTCACGGCCTTCCCGATCGGTGCCCGCACCGCCGACCCGTACCAGATGTACCTGGCCGACCTGTTCACCATTCCGACGAACCTGTACGGCGGGCCGGGCATCTCGGTGCCCTGTGGCCTGTCCGACGGGCTGCCCGTCGGCCTGCAGGTGATGGCCCCGACGCTGGCCGACGACCGGATGTACCGGGTCGCCGCCGCGTTGGAGTCCGCGATCGGCACGTTCACCCCGCCGACGCTCTAGGGGTTTCACCGCATCGGCGCCGGGGGACGTGTTCCTCGGCGCCGATCGCGCGTTCGGGCGGGTGTGGTGTCGATCAGGGCTGGTTCGGTGGCTCGGCGAGGTAGTGGCGGGCCTCCCGCAGACCACGCCACCGGAACCAGGCGGCACCCACCATGAGCAGGATCAGCAGTACGGCCAGCACGCGGGTGAACGGGTTGACCGCGTTCACCAGGGACGGCAGTTGGGTGAGGACGACCACCGCGAACAGCAACAGCAGCCAGCGTTGACTGACCCGGGTTCGCGCCTCCCCGCGAGCCAGCGCGTCCAGCTGGGGGTCGTCGGTGGACCCGTCGCGTAACACCTGGGCGATCCGCCGCCGCGTCGTCGGATCGGCACCGGCCGGCCGGGGCGTCCGGCTGAGCAGCCGGCGGCCGAAGACGAGGGCGACGACCGCGCCGACCAGCGGCGGGATGAGCATCAGCCCGAACGACCCGAGCAGTTGGTCGGACTTCACGCTGCCTCGGCTGACGAAGGCGGCGGTGCCCAGCGCGGCCGCGCCGACCACGACGAGCGCGGCGACGGCGTAGGTGCTGCGGTCCGGCCTCTGCGTCACCTGCTCGTCGGCGGCGCAGCCAGCAGGACCCGCTTGGTGTTGTACCGACGCCCGGGGCCCGGCCGGGTTGACGGATCGGTCGTTCCCCGTATTCGTCATTGTCGCTCCATACCCTGCCGTCGGCGCCGCCACGCACGCCTGACGAAACCCGGCCGAGGATTGATCGGACAACCCCATTAGGCTGGACGGGTTCTGTCCGGATCGCGCCTGGAGCGTCTCATGACCACGACACTGCCCGCGTACGACGAGGTCGTTGCGCGCTTCGAACCGGTGATCGGCCTGGAGACCCACGTCGAGCTGGGCACGAACACCAAGATGTTCTGCGGTTGCCCGACCGACTTCGGTGGCGAGCCGAACACCCGGGTCTGCCCGGTGTGCCTGGGTCTGCCCGGTTCGCTGCCGGTGGCCAACAAGGCGGCCATCGAGGCGATCATCCGGATCGGCCTGGCGCTGAACTGCTCGATCGCGCAGTGGTGCCGGTTCGCCCGGAAGAACTACTTCTACCCGGACATGCCGAAGAACTTCCAGATCAGCCAGTACGACGAGCCGATCTGCGTCGACGGTTACCTGGATGTCGAGGTGGGCGGCGAGACGGTGCGGATCGAGATCGAGCGGGTGCACCTCGAGGAGGACACCGGCAAGACGCTGCACGTCGGTGGTGCCACCGGCCGCATCCACGGCGCGACCGAGTCGCTCGTCGACTACAACCGGGCCGGCATCCCGCTCGTCGAGATCGTCACCAAGCCGATCACGGGCACCGGTGCGCTCGCCCCGGACGTGGCCAAGGCGTACGTCGCCGAGCTGCGCGACGTGATCCGCACCCTCGGCGTCTCCGACGTGCGGATGGAGGAGGGTTCGCTGCGCTGCGACGTGAACACCTCCCTCAACCTGCCGGGTGCGGAGTGGGGCACCCGCACCGAGACCAAGAACGTCAACTCGCTGCGGTCGGTGGAGCGGGCGGTCCGCTCGGAGATGCTGCGCCAGGCGTCGGTGCTCGACGCCGGGGGCCGGATCACCCAGGAGACGCGCCACTTCCACGAGGACACCGGTGACACCACCCCGGGTCGCTCGAAGGAGACGGCCACCGACTACCGGTACTTCCCCGAGCCGGATCTGGTGCCGATCGCCCCGGACCCGGCCTGGGTCGCCGAGCTGAAGGCCGCGCTGCCGGAGCTGCCCCGGGTGCACCGGCGTCGGCTCCAGGAGCAGTGGGGCCTGTCCGACCTGGACATGCAGTCGGTGCTGAACGCCGGCGCGGTCGAGCTGATCGAGGCCACCGTGGCGGCGGGCACCACCCCGGCTGCGGCCCGCAAGTGGTGGCTGGGCGAGCTGTCCCGCCGGGCCAACGAGAGCGGTGTGGAGCTGGCCGAGATCGGTGCCACCCCCGCCCAGGTCGCCGAGCTGCAGGGGCTTGTCGACGCCGGCAAGCTTAACGACAAGATGGCCCGCACGGTGTTGGAGGGCGTGGTCGACGGTGAGGGCTCGCCCTCCGAGATCATGACCAGCCGGGGCCTGGAGGTCGTGTCGGACACCGGCGCGCTCACCGCCGCCGTGGACGAGGCGATCGCCGCGAACCCCGGCATCGCCGACAAGATCCGCAGTGGCAAGGTCGCGGCGGTCGGCGCGCTCGTCGGCGCGGTCATGAAGACCACCCGTGGTCAGGCCGACGCGAAGACCCTGCGTGAGCTGATCCTGGAGCGCCTCGGCGTCCAGGGCTGACCGGCACACCCACCCCGCACCCCTCGCGAGGGCGTCAACGGCGACGCCCGAATGGAGCCACCGTGACCCAGCACGACCTCGATGTCCTCGACGAGATCCAGCGGCGGGTGCTCTGGCTCGCCACCCGGATCGTGGACGCCGCCAACCACGACCGGGCCACCGGCGACGGTGTGAAGGTCGGCGGCCACCAGGCGTCCAGTGCCTCCCTGGTCACGGCGATGACCGCGCTCTGGTTCGCGCACCTGGACGCCGAGGACCGGGTCGCGGTGAAGCCGCACGCGTCCCCGGTGTTCCACGCCATCCAGTACCTGCTCGGCAACCTGGACCGCTCCTACCTGCCCCGGCTGCGCGCCCGGGGCGGCCTCCAGTCGTACCCGTCGCGCACCAAGGACCCGGACGAGGTGGACTTCTCCACTGGCTCGGTCGGGCTGGGCGCGGCGGCGCCGCTCTTCGCCGCGGCCACCCGGCGGTACGTCGACGCGCACTTCGGGGCTCGCCCGCACTCCCGGTTCGTGGCGCTGATCGGGGACGCCGAGCTGGACGAGGGCAACATCTGGGAGGCGGTGGCCGACCCGGCGACCACCGGCCTGGGCAACGTCATGTGGCTTGTCGACTTCAACCGGCAGTCGTTGGACCGGGTGGTCCCCGGCATCCGGATCAACCAGTGGCGGGGTCAGTTCGAGGCGGCCGGTTGGCACGTCGTGGAGGTCAAGTACGGCCGTCGGCTCGCCGCGGCGTACGCCCGGCCGGGTGGCGAGGCACTGCGCGACTGGATCGACGCGATGCCCAACGAGCAGTACCAGTCGCTGTTCGGGTTGACCGGCCCGCTGCTGCGCAAGCAGTTCCTCGACGGCGCGCCGGCCGGCATCGACGAGCTGATCGCCCACCTCAGCGACGAGGAGCTGGGCCCGCTCGTCACCGACCTGGGCGGGCACGACCTGTCCGCGATGCTCGACGCGTACGCCCAGTGCGACGCGGTCACCGACCGGCCCAGCGTCGTCTTCGCGTACACCGTGAAGGGTTGGGGTCTGCCCATCGCCGGCAACCCGCGCAACCATTCCGCGCTGCTCAGTTCGGAGCAGGTTGACACGCTGCGCGCCGCGCAGGGGTTGACCCCGGAGACCGAGTGGGACCGCCTGGACCCGGCGTCGCCCGCCGGCATCCGGGCCGGCGCCCGCCGGGAGGCGCTGTCCCGCGCGCCCCGCCAGCGCGCGTTGGGGGTCACCGTCCCGGAAAGCACGGGAGTACGCGCAACCAAGCCGATCTCCACCCAGGAGGTCTTCGGTCGGGTGCTGGTGGACCTGGCGCGGGACCGGGAGGTGGGCCGCTACCTGGTCACCACCGCCCCGGACGTGGCCACCTCCACCAACCTGGCCGGGTTCATCAACAAGACCGGGGTGTTCGCCCCCACCGAGCAGCGCTCCTGGACCGAGGACCGGATGCTGCGCTGGACGGAAAGCCCCGCTGGGCAGCACATCGAGCTGGGCATCTCGGAGATGAACCTGTTCCTGTTGCTGGGTCAGCTCGGCCTCTCCTGGGACCTGTCCGGGCAGCCGCTGCTGCCGGTGGGCACGGTCTACGACCCGTTCGTGCTGCGCGGCCTCGACGCGTTTCTGTACGGCACGTACTCCGGCTCCCGGTTCGTGGTGGCCGGCACCCCGTCCGGTATCACCCTGGCCCCGGAGGGTGGCGCCCACCAGTCCACCATCACCGCGTCGGTCGGCCTGGAGCTGCCCGGGGTGACGTTCGTCGAGCCGGCGTACGGCGCCAGCCTGGACTGGCTGCTCTGCGACGCGCTCGGGCAGATCGCCGGTGGGTCGGCCCCGGCGGCGACCGCCGCGCCCGCCGAGGACGGCGCGTACTACTTCCGACTGAGCACCCGCCCGCTGGACCAGGCGCCGTTCGAGGCGGCCCGGGCGCGGCTCGGCGACGCGGTGCTGCGTCGGCAGGTGGTCGCCGGGGCGTACCGGCTGATCGATGCCCACCAGGCGTATCCGCACCTGGCCGACGCCCCGGTGGTGCAACTCGCCGCCTCCGGCGCGGTGCTGCCCGAGGTGCTGGCCGCCGCCGCGGAGCTGGCCGACGAGGGCATCGCCGCCCACGTGGTCGACGTGACGAGCCTCGACCGGCTCTACCGGGCCTGGCAGCGCACCCTGCGCCAGGGCGTACGGACGGCCACCGTGCCCAGTGTGCCGGGCGCGCTGCGGTCCGCGTTCGCCGACCGGGTGCCGGTGGTGACCGTGCACGACGCCGCGTCGCACGCGATGGCCTGGCTCGGGTCGGCGGTCGGCGCGCCGGCGGTGCCGCTCGGTGTGGACGAGTTCGGCCAGTCCGGCACCGTCGCCGAGCTGTACGAGTTGCACGACCTGCTGCCCGGCAGCATCGTCAACGCCGCCCTGGCCGCCATCGCCCTGCGCTGACCGCGACGGGGAGCGGTATCACACTGAGTGAGTCGCATCGGAAAGAAGCCGTTCGCAACTTGCTGTGATCGCTCCTGTCACCAACACCAGGCCGTTTCCTTCCTTTGCTCTGCACTCGCCGATGCGCCACCCGTTCTGAACAGCGAGAACTGTTCGTTGCTCTGTCGGCGTCATGCCGTGGGTGACGCACGGACAGTGACTGGTGCAGATTGGGCAGCAGAGCAAAGGGGGAAGCGGGGGTGGCGGGGGTTCGCCTTTGTTTACTCCCAGTCGCGCTTGAGGGGCGGTGGTCGCCCTTCGACGCCGCGTCAGCCCGTCGGGCTGGCGGCGGGCGAGGCGGGCGAGGTGGGCGAGGTGGACGACGTGGGCGACGTGGGCGAGGGGGACGCCCCGGTCGGGTTCTCCACCAGGTGCCGTTCCAGGTTGACCTGGGCCTGCCCGGTGCCGCCCACGGTGATGGTGTCGTACGCCTGGAGCATCTTCTGCTGGTCGAAGTAGAGCACGCTCATCGACAGCGGGGTCGGCTTCTCACCCTCCAGACCGCGCAGCCCGGCGCCGCCGGTGGACCCCTCCACCATCAACGTGGTGGGCTGCTGCCCGGGGGCCTGCGGCAGCTTGGAGACCTGCTGGGAGTGGGTGTGCCCGGCCAGCACCAGCGGGCAGGTGCCGGCGAGCGGCCCGGCCGACGCCGGGTCGTGCACCAGCGCGATGTTGACCGGCCGGGGTGACTGACGCACCGTGGTCGCGAGCTGGTCGCCGACGCCGATCACCTGGTCGGCGACCTGTTGGGTGAGGCCGCTGCCGGCGGGTGAGGTGTTCTTGTCCGGAGTGAAGCGGGGGTCGCCGATGCCCGCGATGGTCAGCCCGGCGACTGTCGTCGTCGAGTTGTTCAGGACTATCGCGTTGGGTTGGCGGGCGACGGCGGCGGCGGTCTTGCCGGAGTCGTGGTTGCCCCGGATGAAGACGTACGGCTTCTTGAGCAGGCCGATCGAGCCGACGAAGGACGCCTCCGGCTCGCTGCCCCAGTCGGTGATGTCGCCAGTGTCGATCACCGCGTCGATGCCGAACTGCTCCACCACCGTCCGGATCAGTTGCCAGCCGGTCGGGTTGAGGTGCATGTCGGAGACGTGCAGCACCCGCGTGGTGCCCGGGGTCGGCTCCAGCAGCGGAAGCGCCGAGACGGTGGTGTAGAGCTGGCTGACGTTGCCGACCAGGCGTTGCAACTGCTCGGCGTACTTCGTGTAGTCGTTGGCGATCCGGCGGGCGTCGCCGACGATGGCTGGTGCGTTGACCAGCAGACCCTCGTAGCGTGGCTCCTCGATCGCCTGGGGACGTACGGTGGCCGCCGCCGTGCCGAGGCTCCCGGCGGTGACCAGCAGCGCGAGCCCGCCCGCCCAGGCGGTCCGTCGGGCGTTGCGGAAGATCAGCCCGGCCAGCACCAGGGTGACCAGCACCGACGCGCCGAGGGCCCGCAGGCCGAGCCGCATCACACCGGAGCGGACGTCCTCCACGGCGCTCTGGCTGGCCCGGCTGATGCTGGCCGGGTCGTCGATCAGCGCCTCGGTGCGTCCCTGGTCGAGTGCGCCCAGCCGCACGGTGAGGTGGGTCGGCCCGTCGTGGCTGTCGAGCAGCAGCGCGCCGAGCGGCGGGATGTCGACGGTGGTGCCGCCGTCGCGGGCGGGGGAGATGCTGAGGTTGGCCCGGAACGGCCCGATGTCGGTGTCCACCTGACCGCCGGCCAGCACCCCGAGCACCGCCCCGGCGAGGGCCACGGCGAGGACGGCGACCACCAGCCCGATGCGGCGCAGCGGGCCGCCGGGGCCGACAAGCGAGCGCGTGGGGCGTGGCGGATCACCGTCGGTCACCGGGACGTCCCGGTCACCGGCGTCGTCGTGCTGCTCGTCGCGCTGCCCGTCCATGGTGAAATTCTGACCTGCCCGTTGGAAGATCTTGGCAAACCTGAACGGATGGTGACGAATGTCAGCTGCGGCCGCCGTCCCCACCGGCGAAGACCACCCGCAGGAGGCGGTCGTCGTCGCCGGCGGGGTCGCCGCGTCCGTCATGGTTGGAGGTGCTCACCCAGAGTGAGCCGTCCGGTGCCGCAGCCACCGCGCGCAGTCGACCGTACCGGTTGGTGAGCAGCTCGCTGGGCTGACCGAGCAGCGTGCCGGTGTCGGTCAACTCCATCACCCAGAGGCGCTTGCCACGCAGGCAACCGGTGACCAGCAGCCGGTCCGTGGCGGCCAGGCCCGAGCAGGACGCGTCCGAGGTCGCCCACTGCGTGATCGGGTCGGTGAACCGCCGGTCGCCGGCCCGCCCCTCGACCTCCGGCCAACCGTAGTTGCCGCCCTTGGTGATCTGGTTGATCTCGTCCCAGGTGTTCTGGCCGAACTCGACGGCGTACATCCGCTTGGCGGCGTCCCAGGCGAAGCCCTGGACGTTGCGGTGACCCTGGGACCAGACCGGAGAACCGGGGTACGGGTTGCCCGGGGCGGGCTTGCCGTCCCGGGTGATCCGGAGGATCTTGCCGCCGAGGCTCTTCACGTTCTGGGAGAGGGGACGCTGACCGGCGTCACCCGTGCTGACGTAGAGCTGCCCGTCCGGGCCGAAGCCCAACCCGCCGCCGTTGTGCACGTTGGCCTTGGGAATGCCGGTGAGGATCGGGGTGGGCTGCCCACCGAGTTGCAGCCGGGCCACCCGATTGTCCTGCTCGGCCGTGTAGTAGACGAAGACCGTCCGGTCTCGCGCGTAGTCGGGGGAGACGGCGATGCCGAGCAGGCCGCCCTCGCCGGCCGCCGCCACGTCGGCGATCGTCTGCACCGGGCGGACCCGCAGCCCGTCCGGCCCGGACTCGGGGCCGACCTGGAGGATCCGGCCGTTGTCCCGTTCGGTGACAAGCGCCGCGCCGTCCGGCAGGAAGGCGATGGCCCACGGCACCCGCAGACCCTTCGCGAGGACCGTCGCCACCGCCTGCTGGCCGGCACCGCCGGGGCTCGCCGAGGCGGACGGGGTGGGCAGGTTGGGCGGTTCGCCGGCCGGGTCGGGCTCCGGCTCGCCGAAGCTGCAACCCGTCGTGAACAACAGGGCCGCGCAGGATGCGGCGAGGGCCACCCGGAGGCTACGGACGCGAGGGTACGAGGGACGGGCTCTCACCCGGCCCAGGGTAGCCGGCCGGACGGCCCGGTCGGGCCCGTCGGATCCGACGGGTGCCGGCGACCCGGGACGGTGCACCACTCACCGTGCCCGTACGGCGAGCAGCGCGGTGTCGTCCTCACGGTGGCGGATCGAGGCGAGCAGCAGGTCGCACAGCTTGTCGAGGGGCAGCGTGTCGGTGTCGGTCAGCCGGACCACCAGCTCGGCCAACCCCTCGTCGATGGATCGGTCCCGCCGCTCGATCAGCCCGTCGGTGTACAGCAGCAGGGTGTCGCCGGTGGCCAGGCTCGTCGACTTGCTGGTCCGCGGGGACGGCCGGGCCAGGCCGAGCAGTGGCTCCGGTGTCGCCTCCAGGGCCTCGACCGCCCCACCGACCCGGACCACCAGGGCCGGGGGGTGCCCGGCGTTGGACCAGGTCACCTCGTGGGCCCCGGCCTGCTGCGGACAGATCCGGACAAGCGTCGCGGTGGCGGCGATCGGCAGCCGGAGGCCGCGGATCGCGCCGTCCAGGTTGCTCATCAGCGACCCGACCGTGTCCGGCCGGCCGAAGGCGTTGCCGCGCACCAGATTGCGCAACTGGCCCATGGTCGCCGCCGCCTCGATGTCGTGCCCGGCCACGTCCCCGATCGCCGCGATCAGGTCGCCGTCGGGCTGGATGAAGGCGTCGTACCAGTCACCGCCCACCTCCACCCGGTCGGCCGCCGGCTGGTAGCGGGCCGCCAGCTCCAACTCCGTCACCACCGGCAGCCGCGGCAGCATGCTGTGTTGCAGGACCTCGGCGACGTGTCGCTGCTCGCCGTACATCGAGCTGTTGCCGACGGCCTGGCCGGCCCGGCGGCCGATCTCGACCGCGGTGAGCAGGTCGCGGTCGTCGAACTGCTGCCGGTTGGGGTCGTTGACCAGGGTGATCGCGCCCAGCACGGTGCCGCCGACGCCCCGCACCGGCACACTCAGGTAGGACGCGATGCCCAGGCGGGCGGCGATCGACGCCATCTCCGGGTCGGTGGTGCCCCTCGCCACGTCGGCCAGGGACGCGACGCCGCCGAGCCGGGGCTGGCCGGTGCGCAGCACCGTCCGGATGATCGAGTCTGGGCCCAGCCCGGTGCGCAGCAACTCACCGAAGCGGTCGATGTCGGCCGCCCGGGCCGGATCGCGGTGCACCGAGACCACCTCGCGGGGCAGCCCGGTCGGGCCGATCAGGGTGAGCAGGCACCAGTCGGCGAGCAGCGGCACCATGGCGGCGGCGAGCCGGCGCAGCGCGGTGCCCACGTCCAGCGTGCCGGCGAGTGTCTCGCTCACCCCGGCCAGCAGCTCCAGCCGCTCGTTCGCCTGCACGACCCGCCGCCGCGCCTCCTGTGCGCCGTCCAGTGCGATACGCAGGCGCAGCTCCGACGAGCAGGCGGCGGCCAGGTCGGCGAGTGTCCGCAGCTGCGCGGCGGTCCACGCGCGGGGTTTGCTGTCGATGGCGCAGAGCGAACCGAGCACCCGACCGGAGAGGTCGGTCAGCGGCATCCCGGCGTACGCGACCACGCCGAGGTCGTCGATGGCCAGATTGTCCCGAACGCGGGGGGAGAGCCGGGCGTCCGGCAGCACCATCGGCACCCCCACGTCCACCACGTGCTGGCAGAAGGAGTGACTCAACGGGGTCTGCCGGCGCTCCGACCAGGGCTCCGGCAACCCGAACGCGCCCGGAAAGAACTGCCGGTCGGCGGAGACCAGGGAAACCAGCGCGACCGGCACGTCCAGCAGGTCGCTGACCAGCCGGGCGAACCTGTCGAACGCCTCGTCCGGGGTGGCGTCGAGCCCGGTGTCGGCGAGTGCGCGCAGCCGCGCCGGGTCGCCGAGCGCCGCCGGTGCGACGATCGAACGCCCGGGGGTGGCGGAGGAGCCGTCGGTCATCGAGCACCTGTCTGCTGGGACGGAGGCCGACCGGCCCACCGACCCTTCGTTATACCTCGTCCAGGCCCGGGTCGAACATCGGTGTGCTGAGTCTCGCCCGCCCCGGCCCCGCGCGCCATCCCCCGCGACGCCGGTTCGCGCCCGCGCCCACCCCCGCCGCGGCGACGGGGACTATCGTCGGCTGACGTGAAGGTATGGATCCCGAACCAGGCCGGCCTCAACCTGATGGGCGAGCTGCCCCCGGACGTGACGGTGGAGGTCCTGGAGCACGTCGACCGACTGCCCTCGTCGGTGGCCGACGTCCGCGTCTGGGTGCCACCGTTCCTGACCGGCGGCGACGCGACGGCGCTGCTGCGTGAGCTGCCCGACCTGGCCGTGGTGCAGTTGCTCTCCGCCGGGGCGGATGCCTGGGCCGGCCGTACACCGCCGGGCGTCACCCTCTGCGACGCGCGGGGCGTGCACGACCCGTCCACCGCCGAGTGGGTGGTCACCGCGATCCTCGCCCAGTTGCGGGCGTTCCCGGCGTTCGTCCGTGCCCAGACCGAGCGGCGCTGGGCGTACGCGGGGAACACCCCGACCGACGAGCTGTCCGGCAAGCGGGTGCTCATCATCGGGGCCGGTTCGATCGGCACCGCGGTGCGCGACCGGCTCGCCCCCTTCGGGGTGAGCTTCACCCTGGTCGCCAGGACGGCCCGCCCGGAGCAGGGGGTGCACGCCGTCGAGGAGCTGCCCCGGCTGCTGCCCGAGGCGGACGTGGTGGTGGTGCTGGTGCCGCTCACCGACCAGACGCGTGGCCTGGTCGACAAGGACTTCCTGGCCGCGATGCCGGACGGGGCGCTGCTGGTCAACGCCGCCCGTGGGCCGGTGGCACACACCGAGGCACTCGTCGCCGAGCTGGGCACCGGTCGGATCTCGGCCGCGCTGGACGTCACCGACCCGGAGCCGCTGCCCGCTGACTCGCCGCTCTGGGCGATGCCGAACGTGCTACTCACCCCGCACGTGGCCGGGTCGGTGCGGGGCCTGCTGCCGCGGGCGTACGCGCTGGTCGGTGATCAGGTACGCCGGTTCGCCGCCGGGCAGCCGCTGATCAACGCGGTCGTCGACGGCTACTGACACCCAGCCCCGGGGCGCCTCAGCCGGCGTGCGGCAGCGTCTGGCCGGTGGCCGAGACCAGCCGGGGCAGGTCCACGCTGCGGACGGCCGGCAGGGCGATCTGCTGGCCGTCGTCGAGCCGGGCGACCGCTCGGCCGCGGTGGTCGGTGGTCAACTCGAGGACGCGGTCCCAGCCGATGCGGCGTTGCCCGACCAACGCCCGTACGCGCAGCTCACGTGCGTCGGCATCGGTGCCGGCCCGCCAGGCCCACACCCCGACGGCGAGTGGCACCAGCAGCACCGGCAGCAGGTAGGCCCGGGCGTCGGCCAGCGGCAGCGCACCGATGAAGGCGATGACCGCGGCGACCAGGATGGCTTGGTTGTACCGGAAGCGGACCGTGTCGGGCTTACTCACCCTCCGATGATCCCATTCCCGGCCGATCCGACTGGCGGCGGGCGGTGTCAAGGGTGCGGTACGTCGTAGAGTGACACAGGTCGTTGTCACCTCTGGGTGACCGACACGTAACCAATTCGGCCACCGATCGTTCTCATTTGTTGGGCAGCGGACCAGCCGTTGCTCCCGCACCGTCGTACCGCCCCGTGCCCCCTCACGAAGGCGACCGCCGTGCTCCTCGCGTACCCGTTCCGCGTCCTCGTCCTCCGCCGATCGGCACCGGAAACCGCCACGTCCACGGCGGTGGCGCTGCTTCTCGCCGCCGGTGCTCTCGACCTGGTCCCGACTCCGGTGGTGATCGCGTTGGCGGCCGGCGCCGGTGCCACCCTCGCCGGGGTGCGGCTCTCCCGGCTGGCCACCCGGCGCCACGTCGACCCGTCACCACGTGCGGCAGGCGCGCTGCTCGACGCGGCGGTGGTGACGGCCGGTCTCACCGCCGTCGCGCTGCCCCTGGCCGGTGGCGGGCACACAGGTGCCGTGCTGGTCGGGGCACTGGTCGTGGCGGCCCTGGCCGTGGCCGGGCTGGGCCAGCTCCCCGGCCGGACGCGGCCGACCAGCGGGCTCCGGCTGCGGTGGCTTGTCGAGTCGACCGGCCCGGCCGTCGGGTTGGCCCTCGCCGGCTGGCTCCTGTTGCCCCACGACGGCCTGCCGATTCCGGCCCGGCTGGTGGCCGCGTTGGCGCTCGGTGCGCTGGGCATGGCCGCGCTCAACGCGTTCGCCGGGCCGCGCCGACGCGCCGCGACGGCGGTCTGCCGGGGTGGAGTCCTGCTCACCCTGGGCGGGTTGGTGCTGCTGGCCACGCTGCCGTCCGCGCCGACCGGGCGGGTGGCCCTGCTTGCCGTACCCCCGCTGGTGTTCGGAATGCTGCTCGTCGCGGTCGGTGCGGCCGACGCGGCGGACACCGGCGACAGCGAGCCGCCGGAGCCGATCGCCTCGGCCTGGCCCCGGTCGGTGCTCCCCGCCGCGGTGCTGCTGCTGGCGACGGGCCTGCACCTGGGCTCCGGCCACGCGCCGGACCGGACGAGCGTGTTGCTGGCCCTGGCGGCGGTGCCACCGCTGGTGCTGCGCGAGCTGCTGCGTGCGGGCGACGCACCCACCTCGCCACGACGCGCCGCACATCGCCGGCCCGCCGGCAGCCCGGTGCGGCACCGCCACGCGGCCCAGCCACAGTGGCTGGGTGACCTCCCGACCGCGCAGCACCGGCCCGACCGCGCCGATGCCGTGGGCGGCGGCCGGGCCACCGCGAGCGCTCCCGGCTCGGCCTGGTCGCCGGAGGACGGCGCCGGCTGGTCGGCGCTGACCCGGCGACCGCTTCCGGCGGGAGGCGGTCCACCGGGCGACCGGGCGGCCCTGCTGGACGCCCTCGCCGCGATCGGTGACGTGCCGGCGCCGTCCGGCGCCCTGCTGTTGGTGGACCTGCACGGCACCGACGGGGCCGGTCCGACCGCTCGGGAGGACGTGCTGGCCGAGGCGGTGCACCGGGTCCGCGCCGTCATCGCTCCCGACGACCTGGTCACCGGCTGTACGGCTGCCGGCTTCGCCGTGGTCACCCCCGCCGGCCCGATGCTGGCGTACGCGCTGGGCACCCGGCTGCTGGCCGCGCTCGCCCCACCCTTCGAGGTGGCCGGTTCGGTGGTGCGGGTGCAGACCAGCATCGGGCTGGCCGAGGTGAGCGGTGACCGCCCGGCGGACGTGCTCCGCCAGGCCGAGTTGGCCCGCCGACGGGCTGTGCAGCTGGGCCGGGACCGGGTCGAGTGGTATGACGCGTTCCTGGAGGAGCAGCTGGTGCGCCGGCTCGATCTGGAACGCGAGCTGCCCGGTGCGGTGGCCCGTGGCGAGTTGGATCTCGTCTACCAGCCGGTGGTCGACCTGGCCGACGGGCAGCCGGTGGGTGCGGAGGCGCTGCTGCGCTGGCGGAGCCCGGTGCTCGGCACCGTGCTTCCGGCCGAGTTGCTGCCGGTCGCCGAGGATCTGGACCTGGTCGGTGAGTTGGAGTGGTGGGTGTTGGATCGGGCCTGCCGGCAGTTGTCCGACTGGTCGGTGGGCGTCCGGGAGCTGTGGATGGCGGTCAACGTCACGACCCGGGAGTTGACGACGCCCGACTTCGTGCAGCGGACCGCCGCCGTGTTGGCCGCGTACGGGGTGCCGCCGGAGCGGCTGGTGGTGGAGGTGAGCGAGCCGCGGGTGGCCGGCGACCTGCCGACCGTGGTGGCCCGGCTGGCCGGGTTGCGGTCGCTGGGCGTCCGCACCGCGTTGGACGACTTCCGGGCCGAGCACGCCTCGCTGGCGCAGCTTCGCCGCCTGCCGATCGACCTGCTCAAGGTGGGCCCGGAGTTGGTGGGCGCGCGGCCCGATGGGCAGCCGCCGCTGATCGACGTGGTGGTCACCGTCGGCGAGCGGCTGGGCGTGGAGATCGTCGCCGAGGAGCTGGAGTCGTCGACCCAGGTCGAGGGTGCGCGCCGGGGCGGTTGCCGGTACGGGCAGGGCTTCGCGTTGGCCCGGCCGGCGACGGCCGAGCGGGTGGAGGCGTACTTCGAGGAGTTTCCCTCCGCGTCCCGCTGAACCGGTTCATCTCGCGCGTGGTCCTGCGGTGCTCCCGCGCGGTGTGAGGCGGGCTGTCTCGTCCTGCACCCGGCTGGCCGGCTGGCCGGCGACGACGGCGAGCAGTTGCCGGGCGGCGTGCGCGCCGTACGCCGGAATGTCCCGGCCCAGCGCGGTCAGCGGTGGGTGCACCAGCCGGCACAACGGCGAGTCGTCCCAGGCCACGATGGACAGATCGGCGGGAACGCTGAGCCCCATCTCCTGCGCGACGGAGAGCCCGGCGATGGCCATCACGTCGTTGTCGTAGATGACCGCGGTGGGCCGCTGGGCCGAGCTGAGCAGCCGGCGGGTGGCCCGCCCGCCCTCCTCACCGCTGTAGTCGGACCAGACGGTCACCGCGTCGACCAGGCCGAGCCGCTGGCAGACCGCCGTGAACGCGTCGGTGCGGATCTCGGTGTGCCGCAGGTCGGGCAGGCCGGCGACCCGGGCGATGCGCCGGTGCCCGAGCGCGACCAGGTATTCCACCGTCTCGGTCAACGCCGCCGCGTCGTCGGACCAGAGGCTGGCCAACTCGCCGGTGCCACCGGGGCCGCCGATCACCACCGCGGGCAGTTGGAGCTGTTCGAGTGCGGGGATGCGGCGGTCGTCGGTGCGCAGGTCGCAGACGAGCACCCCGTCCACCCGCCGCTCGCCCCACCAGCGTCGGTAGACCGCGATCTCGGCGTCCTGGTCGGCCACCACCTGGAGGGTCAGCGCGTACGAGCGGGCGGAGAGTTCGGCCTCGACGCCACTGATCAGCGCCATGAAGAACGGCTCGACGCCGAGGATCCGGGCTGGTCGGCACAGCGCCAGGCCGATCGCACCGGCGGTGGCGGCGGAGAGGGCGCGGGCGGCGCTGCTCGGGCTGAACCCGATCTCCGTGGCGATGGCCAGGATGCGCTGCCGGGTGGCGTCGGAGACCCCGGGCTGCCCGTTCAGCGCGTACGAGACGGCACCCTTGGACACCCCGGCTTGCCGGGCGACATCGGCGATGGTCGGCCGCTTCACCGGCGGGCTCCTTCGGGCTCGGGCCGTTGACAGTCCGGATCGTGCACCATACGGTGGCTCAGCTTATCCGGTTCAGTCCACGTCTTTCGATGCAGAAGGTGCGGTGAAGCCGTGAGCCGAGAGGCACTCTACGACGGTTGGACCCTGCGGGCGGCACGGGGAACGCAGGTACCCGCCGACATCGCCGGGCGGGCCGTGCCGGCGACCGTGCCCGGTTGCGTGCACACCGACCTGCTCGACGCCGGGCTGATCGACGACCCCTACCGGGACGACAACGAGCTGGCCCTGGCCTGGATCGGGCGTACCGACTGGCACTACCGGACGAGCTTCCGGCGCCCGGCCGGCGACCACGACCGGGTCGACCTGGTCTGCGCCGGCCTGGACACCGTCGCCACGCTCACCGTCAACGGTGTCGCCCTCGGCCGCACCGAGAACATGCACCGTGGCTACCGGTTCGACGTCGGGTCGCTGCTGGGCGACGACGACAACGACCTGGTCGTCACGTTCGACTCCGCGTACCGCTACGCCGAGGCACAGCGGGAGCGGCTCGGCGACCGGCCCAACGCCTACCCGGAGCCGTTCCAGTTCATCCGCAAGATGGCCTGCAACTTCGGCTGGGACTGGGGGCCGACCCTGGTCACCGCCGGCATCTGGCAGGACATCAGCCTGCACGCCTGGTCCACCGCGCGACTGGCCACCGTCCGTCCACTTGTCACCATGGACGGCCGGGACGGCCGCGTCGAACTGCACGTCGAGGTCGAGCGGGTCGCGGACGTCCCGCTGACCGTCCGGGCCACCGTCGCCGGCACCCGCGCCGACGTGAACATTCCGGCCGGGCAACGCACGGCCGTGCTGACCCTCACCGTCCGCGAGCCCGCGCTCTGGTGGCCCCGGGGGTACGGCGCACAGGCGCGCCACCCGATCGAGGTAACCCTGCACGCCCCGTCCGGCGAAACACTTGACACCTGGTCGCACCGGATCGGCTTCCGCTCGGTGCGGCTGGACACCACGCCCGACGAGCACGGCACCCCGTTCGCCCTGTCGGTCAACGACGTCCCGGTCTTCGTCCGCGGGGTCAACTGGATCCCGGACGACACGTTCCCCACCCGGATCACCCGGGAGCGGCTGGCCGAGCGGTTCGACCAGGCCGTCGAGGCCAACGTCAACCTGCTGCGCGTCTGGGGCGGCGGCCGGTACGAGTCGGCGGACTTCTACGACCTCGCCGACGAGCGTGGCCTGCTCGTCCAGCAGGACTTCCTCTTCGCCTGCGCCGCGTACCCGGAGGAGGAGCCGTTCGCCAGCGAGGTGGCCGCCGAGGCCGTCGAGCAGGTGACCCGCCTGACGCCGCACCCGTCGCTGGTGCTCTGGACCGGCAACAACGAGAACATCTGGGGCTGGCACGACTGGGACTGGCAGCCGGCGCTGGCCGGGCGTACCTGGGGGCGCGGCTACTACCTCGACGTGCTGCCCCGGATCGTCGCCGAGCTGGACCCGACCCGCCCGTACTGGCCGGGCAGCCCCTGGTCGGGCACCGAGGCGATCCACCCCAACGACCCAGCGCACGGCACCACCCACATCTGGGGCGTGTGGAACACCGACGACTACACCAAATACCGCGAGTACGTGCCGCGCTTCGTCGCCGAGTTCGGCTACCAGGCCCCACCCGCGTACGCGACCCTGCGCCGGGCGCTCAGCGACGAACCCCTCGCGCACGACTCACCCGGCATGGCGCACCACCAGAAGGCCGCCAACGGTGACGTGAAGTTGCAGCGGGGCCTGGACGCCCACCTGCCCGCACCGGCCGACTTCGACGACTGGCACTACCTGACGCAGCTCAACCAGGCCCGAGCCATCCAACTCGGGGTGGAGCACTTCCGCTCCCACCGGGGCATCTGCGCGGGCACCATCGTCTGGCAGCTCAACGACTGCTGGCCGGTCACCTCCTGGTCCGCCGTCGACGGCGACGGCCGTCGCAAACCCCTGTGGTACGCGCTGCGCCACGCGTACGCCGATCGGCTCCTCACCGTGCAGCCCCGCGACGGCGGCCTGGCCCTCGTCGCGGTCAACGAGACCGGCGAGGTGTGGACCGCGCCTGCCACGGTCACCCGACTGACCCTCGCCGGTGAGCCCCGCGCGAAGACGACGATGGAGCTGGAGGTGCCCGCGTACTCCGTGGTGACGCTGGCTCTGCCGGCGGACCTGGCCCGGCCGGACGAGGCCCGGCGCGAGCTGCTCGTGGCCGAGGCGGGCGCCGATCGGGCGCTGTGGTTCTTCGCCGAGGACCGGGACGTCTACTGGCCGGCGGCGGCCTGGGACGCGACTGTCGAGCCGGTCGACGGCGGGCAGCGGGTCCGGGTCACCGCCCGCACGGTGCTGCGCGACCTGATCCTCTTCCCGGACCGACTGGACGCGTCCGCGTCCGTCGACAAGGCCCTGCTCACCCTGCTGCCAGGCGAGTCGACGACCTTCACGGTGAGCGCGACCGGGCCGCTGGATGCTGCGGCCCTCGTCGCCCGCCCGGTGCTGCGCTGCGTCAACGACCTGGGCTGAACTCCCATGATCACGCACACGGCGCTCCACCCGGGCGACCCGGTTGAAGACTTCTTCAAGTGCTAAAGTCTTCGTGTCGACCGGAAGGGTGTTCATGTCGGTGCCGCTGTACCAGGCCAAGGCCGAGCTTTTCCGCACCCTCGGGCATCCGGTGCGCATCCGGGTGCTGGAGCTGCTCCAGGACGGTCCGAAGCCAGTCCGCGACCTGCTCGCCACGATCGACGTCGAAGCGTCGAACCTTTCCCAGCAGCTCGCCGTGCTGCGCCGCGCCGGAATGGTCACCTCACACCGCGACGGCCCCCTCGTCATGTACGCGCTCAGCACCCCCGATGTGGCCGACCTGCTGGCCGCCGGTCGACGGATCCTCGGCGCTGTCCTGACCGACCGGGGCGCCCTCCTCGACGAGTTGCGCGCCACGAGCGGCGACCGGTGAGCGCCGCCATGCGGGCGGCCAGCGAGCGGATCCTCGGGCTGCTGCCCGGCCGGGCCGACTGGGTGGCCGTCCACCGCTCACCGCGCCGCGACCTGCTGGCCGGGCTCACCGTGGCGGTGGTGGCGCTCCCACTGGCCCTGGCGTTCGGCGTCACCTCCGGGTTGGGCGCCCAGGCCGGGCTGATCACCGCGGTGATCGCCGGCGCGGTCGCCGCCGTATTCGGCGGCTCCAACCTTCAGGTCTCGGGGCCGACCGGGGCGATGACCGTGGTGCTGGTGCCGGTGGTGCAGCAGTTCGGAGCCACCGGCGTGCTCATGGTCGGCGCGATGGCTGGCCTGGTGCTGATCGCGCTCGCCGTGGCCCGCCTGGGCCGGTACGTCCGCTACCTGCCCACCCCGGTGCTGGAGGGTTTCACCGCCGGCATCGCCGTGGTCATCGCCCTGCAACAGGTACCCGCCGCGCTCGGCGTCACCGACGCGCACGGGGAGAAGGTCTGGGCCGTCGCCGCCGACGCGGTCGCCCGCTTCGTCGTACACCCGAAACCGGCCGCGCTGGCGGTGGCCGTCGCCGTCGCGGCGCTGATGCTGTTGGGCGCCCGGTGGCGGCCCGGCCTGCCGTTCTCGCTGCTCGGCGTGGGTGCCGCCACTGTCCTCGCCGAGCTGGTCCCGGTCGAGCTGGTCCGGATCGGCGCGTTGCCGCAGGGCCTACCCGTTCCGTCGCTCAGCTTCCTCGACCTCGGCGCGCTCGGAGTGCTGCTGCCCAGCGCGCTCGCGGTCGCCGCGCTCGCAGCCCTGGAGAGTCTGCTGTCCGCCACCGTCGCCGACGGCATGACCGTCGGCGAGCGGCACGACCCGGATCGGGAACTCTTCGGTCAGGGGCTCGCCAACCTCGCCGTCCCGCTCTTCGGTGGCATTCCGGCGACCGCCGCCATCGCCCGCACCGCGGTGAACGTCCGCGCCGGAGCGGCCTCGAAGCTGGCGGCCCTCACCCACGCCGTCGCCCTCGCCGCCATCGTGCTGGCCGCAGCCCCGTTGGTCGGCCGGATCCCGCTCGCCGCCCTGGCCGGCGTACTGCTGGCCACCACGGTCCGCATGGTGGAGGCCGGTGCGTTGTGGGCGCTGGCCCGCTCCACCCGGGGCGACGCGGTCGTGCTGGTACTCACCTTCGCCGTCACGGTGATCTGGGACCTCGTCACCGCCGTGGCGGTCGGCGTCGGCGTGGCCGTGGTGCTCGCCCTGCGCGCGGTGGCCCGCAGCGCCCGACTGGAACAGGTGCCCCTCGACCCCGGTGAACACAGCGCCGAGGAGTACGCGCTGCTCACCGAACACATCGTCGCGTACCGGCTGGACGGGCCGCTCTTCTTCGCCGCGGCGCACACCTTCCTGCTCGAGCTCTCCGAGGTCGCCGACGTTCGCGTGGTCATCCTGCGGATGTCCCGCGTGACCACCATGGACGCCACCGGCGCGCACGTCCTCGGCGACGCGATCCGACGGCTACGCGGACGCGGGATCACCGTTCTGCTCTCCGGCATCACCCCCGCCCACGACCAGGTGCTCACCACCCTCGGCGTGGCCGACGACCTGCGCCGCGAGGAACTGGTCTTCCCGGACACCCCCACCGCCATCCGGTACGCCCGCGCGGTCGCGCTCCCCGCGGTGGGCCACCCGACGGTCGTACCCGCCGACTGAGCAGTGCCGGCCGACCGGTCGCGGGCCTGGCCGCATCGATCCCGATCGGCGTGGCCATCAACCTCGTCACCGGCCAGGCGGGCACCGGGCGGAGACTGCGGTGAGCGTGATGCCTCACAGTCATCTTGATGACTGTGAGGCATCACGTGCAGGGCGCACCGGGTTCGGATCACTCCTCCAACTGGCTGCCAACTGCGGAGCTGCTGTCCCTCCCCGTCGACGTATCGAACTCCGGGCTGTCCTGGGACGAGATGGCAGTGGAGACGAGGCTGGCCGCGACCGGCTGCACGGGCGCGACGTCTTCGGGCGTACGCAGGCGCGGCGGCGTGGGCATCCACGGTTTCAGGTTCTGGATGATTTGCTCGTAGAAGTCGTCGATCGCGTGCAATACGGAATCGATGAACGCGCCCCGTCCGCTGCCGCGCTTGGTTCCGGCCGCCGTGCTCTGCGCGACCCGGAATGCTCGCAGTTCACGTGCGGGATCGCTGATCAACGTGGTGGGCTCGGCTCGGACCTGGCGTAGCAGATCGGTTGCTCCACCGCCTCGTGCGTGCATGGCGAACGCTTCGATCCGGACGGTGTCCGGCGCGTCTTTCAGCTGGCGAATCAGCCAGTTGACCCTGGTGGTCGGTCTGCCGGTGCGAGGGGCCTCGACATCGATGTGGCAGACGATTTGCCCGGCCCGCAGATCGGCGGTGACGTGGAGAGGGGCGACTGCGCCGGGAATCCTGATGCTGCCGGTCAGAGTCCCCGTGGTGGAGAGTTGGGTGACCAGCGACTGGGTACGGGCGGCTGGATCGGTGAGATCGCGGCGGCTCAGCGCGGGGGTGACATCGGTACCCAGCTGCCTGCCGAGACGCAGACATGCGTAGCGGATCAGGGCGTCGAAGCGGCCGGCCACCTCCGCCGCGCCGCTGTCAGCTGCACGTAGCGTTCCTGCTGACACTCCCTCGCGCACCTGCACCCACGCCGGCCCCATGTCGCTGAACTCCAGTGCACCTGAGCGAGGATGCTCGAGATACCTGATCAGCTCGCCCAGGATCCATGCCTGGTCCGGATCGGCGATGCCGCGGTATTCCTTCTGAATCACCGCCTGGGTCAGGATCTCCGTCCAGGGCAGGTGGTACAGGGCCACCTTGCGCAGTTTCCGGCGATCGATCGCGGTCGGATGCTGACCCGGGACGGGGGCGATCTCGTTGGAGATCGTGATGAGGGCGTCGAAGCCCTGCTCCCGGGCGATGTCCAGGTACGCCTCCAACTGCTCGGTCTTCAACGCGTTGCTGCCAGTCTTCACCTCTACCAGAGCGGTCCACTGCCGCTGCCCTCGCGTGACGCGGATCAGGCCGTCTGGAAAGAGCTGCTGGTTGCCGAGCTTGAACGGAACCTCGATGAAAGTCTGCACCGATCCGGCCGGTGCGCCGAGGGACTGGGTCAGGGCCCGCCCGAACTCCCGCACCGCGCTCATTACCGCCAGTAGGGCGGAGGTAGCCCGACGTTCTTGTTCGTCCGATCCATTGATGCCGGATGTGGGGATCAGTCGGGCAGCAAGCCAGGTCTCCTCAGACATGCAAGTCACTCCTCGTGCAGGCGGTGGTACGAGAAGTTACTCGCGAACTGGGTCGGAAAGCGGCGCGACCGTTAGAGCGTGCGCACGGAAAGAGTTACCCAAAGGGATGCCGGGCGATCCACCCGGCCGAATCCGCTCGCCGGTCGGAGACGTCGGCGTCGGCAGTTTGGTCTCTGTCTGCGGTTGTGTCCGCTAGCTGACTGCGAGCGAGTTTGCAGGCGGATCAGGTGATCAAAGGGCCGGGTTCCGACATCGCACAAAATTGTCAGGGACTCCCTGGCGGCCGTCCGGGCGCGCAGCCGTGACAGCGGCCGTGTCGAGCTTTCCGCGTACGGCGAGGAGTTGCGCGACCAACTCGGCGATGCTGCCGGTCATCCGAGCCGGGTCAGGTAGTCCGCTGCGTGTTCGGAGGTGCTGTCGAACCGGCGGCGGGTCGGTTCGACCTCTGCTCTGGCGGCGGCGAGGGCCTGGCGGGCTGCTGTCACATCCGCGTGCTGGCTGCCGTGCAGGAGTGCGTTCGCCGTGTGGGTCGCTGCCTCCGCGTCAGAGGCGGCCTGGTCGAACACCCGCCGTCCCTGGTGAACCGCCTCGATGGCGTTGCGAAGAGACGCCTTGACCTCACCAACGCTCATCGTGGTGGTCGGGGCTCAGCCGAGGACGCTGATGTAGCGGCGTGCCGCCTCCGAGCTGCCCTGCACGAGGGCCATGGCCTCGGCCAGGCGCTGCTTGCTCTGCTCACCGCGGGCGATGGCCTCGGCGATCGTCGGGTGCCCGGTGCCCGCGGAGATGGCGCGTAGCCGGGTCAGCATCTGTTCGGTGTTGTCGGCGGCGGCCCGGATCTGGCTGATCGTGGCGTTGCCCTGCTCGGCGGCCTGCATCAGCGCGGCCTTGACTTCCTCGATGCTGGCCATGCCGCCCTCCGTCTGTCGATCGCGCCAACGAGTTCACGTTTGCGTGGTCGAGCGGACACTATCGGAGATGATGGCGGTACGCAGCCCTGCCGGCTACAGGTAGTCAGCGGCCGTACGCTCTACGTCGGCGATGAACTCTTCAAGCTGCGTCTCGGTGAGATCGCGATCCTGTAACAGCTTGCCGAGGAACACGATCTGCATCTGGAGGGCAATCTCAGGGCTGAGATTGTCGATCAGTCCAACCTCACCGAGGGCCGCGCGGACCAGGCCTTCCATCTCCAGGGCGGGCAGTGACTCCGCGCCTGGAAACTGGGTGCGCGTCTCGGCGACGAAGCGGGCGACGTCGGTGGGGGAGTGCCCGGCGGCCAAGCGGTCGTTGACCGCGATGGCGAACGCGGCACCGATCACCTGGTTTCCGCCGTGCCAGCCGGAGGTCTCCAACCCGTCCAGGAGTTGGTCCACCGTTCCCCAGTCACGCCGTGCCATCGCGCGGATCAGGTCGCCGAACTCGGTCCGTACGCTCACGATCTCGTAACCTCGCTATTCCCTTGCGGATCGACTGAACAGAGCGGTGGACGGCGATGCTCGCCACCAGCCCAACCACGACGAGGTGCCCCGCCGCATCAGGTGCTTCGTTGAGGAGACGTTGCCCGACCGGAGGGCTGACCGTCGGGGTCGTGGTGCCGGGCTGGTGAGCCCCTGACGGGCCCTGCGGGCCTCGGATAATCGTGAAAGCTTCCCTGGCCGCCGCCACCGACTTCTGGGTGTTGTCCTGGACGTCCTCGACCTTCCTGGTCATCGTACTCAGGAAGGAGGCGACGTTCTTCCGAGCGGATTCGCGCTCGACGGTCTCGGCGAGCAAATCCTCACCGGACGGTGTGGCCGAGTCAGAAGGCTGTGTAGCCGGGGCAGAGCCGGGAGCGATCACGTTGGAGTAGTCACCGATGCGATCGGCCGCCTCACTGATCAGGCGGGCGAGCTTGCCGGCCTTCTCGCCAGCGGTCTTGCTCTCGGTCACGGCGCCGGTGAGTTCGGGGTGCCTGGTGCCCCGCGCTGCCTGGGCGTAGTGCGCGTTGGCTTCTTCCGCGTCGGACTGAGCGCGATGCGCGACAACGGCGGCGCTTTGCAGGGTGTCGATGGCGCTTCGTAGCTGGGCGACGACATCGCCGAGGCTTCCGCTCATCCGATGATGGCGAGGTATGCGGCAGCGTGATCCTTAGCCGCCCTGATTAGGCGAAGCGCCAACTCCACCTCGTTCGCAGCCTCGCGGAGAGCTTTGCGGGACTCCTGCGCCTCGCCGCGTTCACTGTCATGCAGGGTGGCGATTGCCAGTGCCGACGCATCGGCGAGCCTGGCGCTGGCCTTCTCGATGCTCATCCGAGCGTTGTCGAGCGCTTGATCGCCCGTCCGGATCGTCACCTTGACATCGCCGATGGTCACTGCCGCACGTTAGCCGACCCCGGCCGTCGGGCGCAGCCCTCGCGTTGGGTGGGTGCCCAGGCCGGGCCCGAGACACCCACCGAAGCCTCAGCGTGAGGTGCGGCTCGCTTGTACGAAGCTGGCCCAGGCGGTTGGGGTAAAAGTGAGGGCCGGGCCCTGCGGGTCCTTGCTGTCGCGTACGGCGACGATGCCGGGCAGGTTGTCGGCAACCTCGACACACTCGCCGCCGTTACCCGCGCTGCGGGTGCTCTTGCGCCAAGATGCGCCCGTTAGGTCAACCACGGTGGACCTCCCCGATGATCTTGTTGATCAGTTGGAACGATTGTCCCTCATCAAGGGCGAGTGACAGCAGGCTCGACCAGACCTTTTCATAGGCCGCGAACTCGTTGGGGCGGTCCAGATAGAGAGCGCCGGTGATCGCCTCGCTGTAGACCACCGGTGGCTCGGGCGTGGTCCGGTTTCCAGGCGGAAAGTCAAGGAGCACGAACTCTCCAGCGACGGTCCCGTGGTGCGGTCCAGCGATGAGGGGCAGCACGCGAATCGACACGTTTTGCAGCCGGGTCATCGCCAGCAGGTGGTGCAGTTGCCCCGCCATGGTTGCCGAGTCGCCCACCGGCCGAAGGAGGACCGATTCGCAGAGCACCACCTGCACCTGCGGTGCTCGGGGCAGGCGGCGGGTCAGCAGGGACTGCCGTTGCAGGCGAAGCTCGACGGCACGCTCCCGGTCGTCCTCGCTCATGCCGGGCTGGTCGATGCGGTAGATGCCTCGGGCGTAGTCGCGGCTCTGCAGAATGCCCGGCACGAGAGTGTTCTTGAAGAACCGAAGTCTCGACGCGGCGGATTCGAGGCCGACGTACAGCTCGAACCATTCGGGGACGGCGTCGCCGTACGCATGCCACCAGCCCTTGGCCCGGGTTTCGCCGGCCAGCGAGGTCAGTGCCCGGGTCAGCTCGCCGGTCGCCCCGTACAGCTCGCACATCGCCCGGACGTCGACGCCGCGCACCGAGCCCAGCCCGCTCTCGATCCGCCACACCTTCTGTCGGCTGCACTCCAGCGCCTCGGCGACCGCGTCCAGGGTCGCCCCCGACTCCGTGCGCAGGTCACGTAGCGCTCTGCCGAGCTGCCGTCGGGGCACCGTCGAGCCCATGTCGTCGGTCACGCGGCTCTCCTTCCTGTTGAATTTTGCAACATCCCGACGGCCGTTCTGCAACAGGGGAATGTTGCCTACAAATAACGGAACAGGGTGAGTCGACATTCATTGCGATAGTGCCTCTGACCTTACAAGATGGGTCCGACAAAGGCGATGACCGCGCAATTCCCGTCTGTCGCCCGATAGTTCAACTAATCCGTCAGTGAGGAGAAGGTATGTGCGCGTTTCTTCGAGCTGAGCCGACGGCCGTCCAATGAGCCCTCGTTGGGTGGCGCACCTGCCGTTCACCGCCGCCGATCTGCCGGCTGCCCAGCAGTTCGCCGGCACCCTGGCCCGCTCCCTGAGTTTCCTGTCCGAGGTGGACTCGGGTGAGACCACGGTGTCCGCCGAGGACGCTCAGGGCGTACACCATCGGGTCTTCTGTGACCTGCCGCTCGACGGCGGTCGGCGGTGTGTGCGTCGCATCGAGCACGACGGTGACTGCACGACCCGGCGGTCCCGGTGACTGGCGCGCCCGTCGTCACCTGCCCCGACTGCGACGGGATGACCTTCACGCTGGACCCGTGCCGGTGCACCACCTACGGCGACCGCTTTCTCGCCGACGCCGACGTCCCCGGTCCGCCACGGGAGGCGTACCGGGGTTGCGAGCAGTGTCGGGGCGCGGGCACCGTCGCGTACCCCTGTTATCGCTGCGAGCGGCGCAGCCGGCGGCGGGCGCAGCTCGTGGTCACCGTCGCCAACCTGGACACCGGCGCGGTCGCGTCCCAGCAGATCGTGCCCGGCGGCCTTGACCCCCACCGCGACCCGGCGGGCCACTGGGTGGTCGATCTTGCTCCCCGGGTACGCGAACTCGCCGCCAACGTCGACGCCGTCGTGACCGACACCGACGCGCCTTCACTGTGGCTGGACCGGCAGTGGCGACCCGACCTACCCGCAGCACGCCGGCACGAACTGGAGGCCCACGCCATCCTGCGGGCTGATTACGCCCCCTGGCGACTGGTGCTCGGCCGATCCGCCGCCACGCCCACCGTCGATCCGGCCGCACGGCTGGCTCGGCTCTGCGCGCTGGCGGACCTGTTGCTGCTCGACCTGGTCGTCGAGGCCCGCCGGCAGGGCGTCGGGTTCGGGTGGGCCGTCCGGTACGAGGTGCCCGGCTCCCCGGTGCCGTCCAGGTCGCCGGGCCGGTCGCAAGACCTGCCGGAAGCGCTGACCCACACCGACGTCGGCGACGCGCTCACCGGCCTCGCCGAGCGCGGTCTGGCCGTCCCCGCCCGCCTGCTGCGCCCCGACTCGCCGCGCCCACCCGCCGCCCCGACCGTGGACGTCGACCAGCTTGAACGCCGCGTCCTCGCCGACTGCGTCGACCCGGCCCGCGGAGACGAGCTGCCCGGCGCGCAGGCCCTCTGGCGGGACGGCCGTTGGTGGCACACCACCCTGCGCCCCGGCGCGCCGGTGGAGATCCTCGCGGAGCAGCCCACCGGTCAGGTGGTCCGTCGGGTTCGGGTGCCGTTGAGCCGCGGCTACGAACCGCCCGGTCCGTCCTGGCTGGGCGGACCCGTCGAATGGCGGCCCTGCCCGGACTGCCGACCGCACAACCGGCTGCGTGCCTGCGACTGCCGGCTCGGCGGTCGCCCCGCCGACACCGACTGCCCGCACTGCAGTGGTGCCGGCCTGCGCCCGTCGGCGCTGCGCTGCTTCACCTGCGGCGACACCCACCGCCTGCACTGGGCCGTGCTGGTCACCGTCACCGACCTGCGGCACCGGGTGGTGCACCTGACCTGGCAGGCCGGCACGCCCGAGGTTGCCCCACTTGTCGCCACTCAGCCCAACGGTCGGCCCGTCGTCCAGCTCCCCGACCCCTACCGGCTCGGCTCCTGGGCTGCTGTCCTCGGCGCGCGACCCGAGGACCTCCGCGACGCCGACGGCGGGCACGACCTCGACCGGAACCTGCGCGACGGGTACGTCACCCTGCCCTGGGCCGGCGCCGACCCGGTGAGGGAGCACGTGCGCAGCGTCGGACGGGGCAGCGCAGCGGGTCGCCTGATCGTGGTGGCGGCACCTCCCGATGCGCCGCCGCTGCCCGAGTTGCTGCGGCTCGCCGTCGGCCTCGACCTGGCCCTCGTGGTGGCCGTCTGCGACCTGCGGCACCACACCGGTGACCCGTTGCTGGCCGACGGCCTGCGCTGGTCGGTCGAGGTGAAGCCGCGCGACGCAGCCGTCCTCCCCGACGACCTGCCCTACCGGCCCAGTCTGGCTGCCGCCCTCGCCTGGTGCCGGGAATGTCTGAGCGACGCCGTCGCCGGGGCCGCCCCGATCGACCCGGCGACACCCATTCCCTTGCCCTGGTCGAGGGCGTGCGGCATCGTCGCCGACCCCGAACCGGATCTGCTGCGGCTTGCCGCCCGGCACGCCGGGCAGGCACTCACCGTGCGCTTCACCCGCGCCGGCTGCGCCGTGCACCGGCACGACGACGACGGGGTACGCCTCCTCGCTCGAACCCGCGACCTGAGCGGTCTGCGATAGGGCTTCATTGCTGATCGAGCGCCGGCCGTCCGGAGCGTTGGACCCCTTGACCACCGGCCCGGTGCTGCGTTGCGTCAACGACATCCACTGATGCCCCAGGATCGCGTCTGATCAGGAAGTCAACGCCGTCGCGTCAGCGCGCCGGCCGGCCAGGCAAGACTTTGATCGCCGGCCGTCGTCTTGCCCCGGTGGCGGTGCACAGGTCGCCCTCCTTTGCTCTGCACCCCAATAAGCACCGGTCGCGGACAGTAGCCGTCGCACCCGCGGGTGCAGAGCAAAGGACGCCCGACCACCTCTCACCCCCCCGGCCGCCTCGAAGACATCGGCAGGGGTGGGGATTCAGCGGCACGGCAGAGGCACTCGTCGTGGCCGCCATTCCGATCGGTGTCGGCGAACCGTCCCGGTGTCAGGTGACGGCCACGGAAAGTAGTTGCGGAACGGGAGATGGTGTCCGCTCTGCCGAGGTGTGGCCGGGTATCGATGCCGATCATCCTGACCTTTTCCTTACCTCCAGTGACGTAGCCTTCCGGTTGCCCACCTGACCGTGATCGATTTCTGGAGGTTGCCACGTGCGGATCAACGGACGGCTGCTCGTGCCGACCTCGTTGGCGGTGGTGATGGCGACCGCGGCCTGTGGTCTGGCGTCAGCGCCGGCGTCCGGGGGTGCCGAAACCGGGCGCGCAGATTGGAGTGAGCCGCGCCCCAGCGATACGCCGAGCTCCAGCCCGACTCCGCGGATCCCGACCGACGCGGAGATTCCCATCAGGGCTGCCGGCACCTTCACCACCGCCTCCGGCACCGGTCGCGTGATCGGCAAGGGCAAGAAACGGGTGCGCTACAGCGTCTCGGTGGAGAAGGGGATCGCCTGGGGTGACATCCCCGCCTGGAAGCCGACCCAGTTCGCCGAGAGCATCGAGCAGGTGCTGGCGGCGCCGAACGGGTGGGCCAGCTCCGCACAGTACCCGGTCACCAACGACGCGGTGAATCTGAGCCGGGCGTCGTGGTCCTTCCAGCGGGTCAGCACCTCCCGCGTCGACGTCGATGTCCGCCTCGCCACACCAAGGACGGTGGACCGGCTGTGCGGTGCGAGCGGCGTCGACACCGAGGGGGTCTACTCCTGCAAGTACGGCAAGACGATCATGATCAATCTGCGGCGTTGGCTCCAGGGCTCGCCGGGATACCCGGTCACCATCGACGAGTACCACGCGGGCGTGATCAACCACGAGTTCGGCCACTTTCTCGGCTTCGCGCACATGAAGTGCGGCGGACCCGGCAAGCCCGGCCCGGTCATGATGACCCAGACGATCGACCTGGGCGGCTGCCTGCCCAACGTCAGCCCGTTCAACGAGAACGGCCAGTTCATCAGCGGCCCGTGGGCGCCCTCCTGAGCCGGCGACCCCCGCCCTGCCCTCGGTTTTGGCCTCGCTCGGTGTGGGCGACAATGACGAGAAGATCGAACCCTGCCAAGTGAGGATCTCAGCTATGGGCAGCCAATCGGATGCAGGATCCGCGGCAGGTGTCGCCCGGCTCACCGATCAACTTAGGCATTTCGCCGAGGAACGCGACTGGCAGCAGTTCCACACACCGAAGAATCTGGCGATGGCGCTCTCCGGCGAGGTCGGCGAACTGCTGGCAGAGCTGCAGTGGCTGACGCCGGAGCAGGCTGCCCAGGTGATGGCGGACCCGCAGGCTGGCGCACGGGTGCGCGCCGAGATCGGCGATGTCATGATCTATCTCGTCCGGCTCGCCGACGTCCTCGATATCGACCTGGTGGAAGCGGCGATTGACAAACTGGCGGACTCTGCCCGGCGCTACCCGGTGGAAATCGCCAGAGGCTCCGCGGCGAAGGCGCCACGGTCGTAGCAGTTGGTTGATCTTCCCGTTAAAGTCGTGGCAGTAAGGCGGTCCGACGGGCTTCCGGTGCACGGATATGCCCCCCATCCGCACGATCATTTCGTGCTGCCCGGGGGCACCTGTCGATGTCGGCATACCGTACGTCTGCTGCTGGTCTGTTGCGTCTCGCCACCGAAGGCACCCTCGTCGAGGTGCTGACCGAGCGGGCCCGCCACGGAGGTCACGGAGTCAGTCCCGCCGAGAAGCGGTCCTGGGCACGTAGTCTCCCGGTGCTCGCTCAGGATCTCGCCGACGCGGGCTTGGCCGAGGTCGAGGTACTGGTCGAGTATCAACTGCCGTTGACCAGCCGACGCGTCGACGCGGTGCTCGCCGGTGTGGATGCACGTACCGGAGACGACTCCTACCTCGTCATCGAACTCAAACAGTGGTCCTATGCCACGGCCTTCGAGGATTCCGAAACTCTCGTCGCTGTTGAGCAGGTCCATGGTCCACGCCTGCATCCGGGTATTCAGGTGGAGGACTACTGTCGCTACCTCAACGACTTCCTGGGCGTACTCGGCCGCGATCAGAAGCTGTTGAGGGGTGCCGCCTACCTGCACAATGCGGTGGATCGTGACGTTGCCGACCTGCTCGACCGAGCGTCCAGCGAGCAGAGCCGGATCTTCACCGGGCAGCGTCGCGGACAGTGGCTCGATTACCTGCGCAGCCGATTCGCACCCGCCTCGGGAGCCGGCCCGGCGGACCGATTCCTGACCAGCACCGTGCGCCCCAGCCGGCATCTGCTGGCATATGCCGCCGCCGAGCTGAAGGAGCGCTCGCACTTCACTCTGCTCGATGAGCAGCATGTGGCGTACGAGCTGGTGATGCACACGATCGAGCGGGCCCGGACGGCGAACCACAAGCGTGCCGTGGTGGTGGCAGGCGGGCCGGGTAGCGGCAAGAGCGTCATCGCCCTCGCGCTCCTCGGGGAGCTGGCCCGACGGGGTCGACCGGTGCTGCACGCCACCGGCTCGCGGTCCTTCACCCAGACACTGCGACGCTATGCCGGCCGGGGATCGACCCGGCTGCAGAGCCTCTTCAAGTACTTCAACAGCTTCATGGACGCAGACCCGAACGACATCGAGGTGCTGATCTGCGACGAGGCGCACCGGGTACGGGAGACGTCGGTCAACCGCTACACACCGAAGGCCCGCCGGGATGTCGCCCGCCCGCAGTTGGAAGAACTCATCTCACTCGCCCGGGTGCCGGTCTTCCTGCTCGACGAGCATCAGGTGGTGAAGCCGGGTGAGCTGGGCAGCGTTGAGGTCATCTCCGCCTTCGCGGAGAAGCTCGGTGTGGAGGTCGAAATGGTCTCCCTGCACGACCAGTTCCGCTGCGGCGGCAGCGAGGCGTACGAGGAGTGGGTTCTTGATCTGCTCGGCCTCGACGGCGGCGAGCCGTCCGTCTGGGCCGGCGACGGCCGGTTCGACGTACGGGTCGCTGAATCGCCGGAGGAGATGGAGACGTACCTCGCCGAGCGGCAGGCACTGGGTGGCACGGCCAGGATGTCGGCCGGTTACTGCTGGCCCTGGAGTGATCCGAGACCTGACGGCACGTTGGTGCCGGACGTGACGATCGGTGACTGGGCGCGACCGTGGAACGTCCGGAGCGAACGCAGTGTCGGAGAGGCGCCGGGGAGCGCATTCTGGGCCACCGATCCGAACGGCTTCGGCCAGGTTGGCTGCGTCTACACCGCCCAGGGCTTCGAGTACGACTGGTCGGGGGTCATCATCGGCCCCGATCTGGTGGCAAGGGACGGTCGTTTGGTGACCCGCCGCGAGGAGTCGAAGGACTCGGCGATCCGTAGCCGCAAATCCGTTGGTGACGGGGAAGTGGACCGTCTGATCCGCAACACCTACAAGGTGTTGCTGACCCGGGGCATGCGCGGCACGGTGCTGTACGCGACCGACCCGGAAACGCGGGAGTACCTGCGTGGGCTGGTGCGAGTCCGGCGGGCCCCGGAGATCAGGTTCGACGCCGAAGCCGGGTAGCGGGAAGTCTCGCCACGTCGATACTGTGACTGCCAGTTCAGCGGATCGACGGGCTTCCCGAGCAGGACACGCCCCCACCGCACGAGATCTTCGTGCCTCGGGGGCCTGTGAGTGCTGGCGTTCCAGACCACACCAGCTCAGATCGTCGCGCTGCATGACGACAAACGACTGGACGACGAGTTGGCGGCCTATCTCACCGCCTCCGGATACAAGGTGAACGAGCCCGAGCGGCGCTCCTGGCGTAACAGCCTGCCAGTCTTTGCCCGGCATTTGTGTGCGCTGGGATACGGCAATCTCGACGCGCTCGTGGAGTACCAACTTCCTCGCAGTAGCCGGCGGATCGACGTCATCCTCGCCGGAGCCGAACCCTTGACGATGCGGGCGACGTACCTCGTGGTGGAACTGAAGCAGTGGAGCGAGGCTTCGCGGTACGACGACGACGGGAGCGTTCTGCGCGTCAAACACCTTGAACAACCGCAACTGCATCCCGCCCTGCAGGTGCAGGCGTACTGCGCGTACCTCCTTGACTATGTCGAGAAGGTAAGGGAGTGGCCTAACGCCGTGCACGGCATGGCCTACCTGCACAACGCCAAGCGCGACCAAATCCCGGACCTGGTGCGTGAGCGCAGCTACCAGAGCATGGTGTGGACCCCGGACAAGGCTGAGCAGTTCTCTGCCTATCTCGAGCGTAAGTTCCATCGAGTGCGGCATCCACAGGCTGCGTATCGGCTGCTGAGCAGCCCAATTCGGCAGAGCAGGCAACTGCTGTCCCTCGCGGCGGATGAGGTGACCAACCGGGCGGTTTTCCCCCTGCTGGACGAGCAGCGCGCGGCATACGAGCTGGTGCTGCGAGGGGTGCGTTGGGCCGAGGATGGGCGTGGCAAGCGAGTCGTGATCATTTCGGGAGGACCGGGCAGCGGCAAGAGCGCGATCGGGCTCAACCTGCTTGCCGAACTGGCCCGCAAGGAACGGCAGATTGCCCACGCCACGGGTTCGCGGGCATTCACCCGGACCCTCCAGCAGTACGCGCGGCGTCAACCGAAGGATCCTGCGCAGCGCACCAGACCGTTGTTCAGCTACTTCATGGACTTCATGGATGCCACTCCTGACAAGCTCGACGTGCTCATCTGCGACGAGGCGCACCGGATTCGTGCACGGTCGACCAAGGGGTCGCGGCAGGGCAGCAAGCCCCAGGTGCAGGAGCTGATCGAGGCCGCCAAGGTGCCGGTCTTCCTGCTCGATGACAACCAGGTCGTACGCCCCGACGAGGTGGGCAGCGTAGACACGATCACGGAGGCGGCAGGTCAGTTGGATCTGGAGGTCGACCGGATCGAGTTGGGCGCGCAGTTCCGCTGCGGCGGTAGCCCACGCTACGAAAGGTGGGTGCTGCACCTGTTGGGATTGGCCCGCGCGGCTCCGTACCGCTGGAAGGGCGACGAACGGTTCCGGCTCGCCCTGGTGGATTCTCCCGAGGAGATGGAGACGATCCTGCGGGGATGCCAAGATCGGGGGGAGACGGCGAGGATCTCGGCCGGGTTCTGCTGGCCGTGGACCCATCGGGCGCAGAACGGCCGGCTCGTGACCGACGTCCGCATCGAGTCCTGGGCAAGGCCGTGGAACGCGTACGACGACTATCCGCCCAAAGGTATTCCGACCAGCGCCTACTGGGCCACGGATCCGCGCGGGTTCGGGCAGATAGGCTGCATCTACACCGCCCAGGGGTTCGAGTACGACTGGTCGGGCGTGATCATCGGCAAGGACCTCGTGGTGCGCGATGGCCGATTCGTCTCCGATCCGGCAAAGTCGTGCGACCCGGCGATCGTGAATCGTGAGGGCAGGATCATCGCCAGGAACGCGGACCGGCTGATCCGAAACACGTACAAGGTTCTACTCACCAGAGGGCTTCGAGGCACGCTTCTGTTCTCGGATGATCCGGAGACCCAGACTTTCCTGTCGCAGCTTATCCCTGCACCGCACAGGCCCGGTCGACCGATTGCCCCTGGCGTACGGCGGGTCGATTCGGTCAGAGCCGACAGCCCGATGGACCCTCACGTGGGCACTGCGGCCACCCCTGCCGAACGCTCGGAGACCGGTCCGGTTTCCGGGCTCTGAAAAACGCGATCCTGGCCGCCGACCCAAGCCGGCGCTAAGTGGTTTGGCCGGCTGTGGAGACGGCGCTGCCCGGCCCGCGCGGACCTTCGCGCCGGCCGGGCAGCCACGATGGTCCGGTCAGGTGCCGCTGGTCGTACCCTCCAGACCCTGCAGGTCCTTCAGACCCTTGAGCATCTCGGCGAAGTCGAGGGTCTCCGCCGTCGGCGGCGTCTCGATGGTCACCGCCTTGCCGTAGTCGGTGTAGTCCATCACCAGGTCACCCAGCGGGCCCATCTTCAGGGCCGCCCGGCGGGGCCGGTACTGCTCGTCGACCCACAGGTCGGTGGTGATGTCCTTGACGCCCATCTTGGTCATCTGCTGCTCGACGCCCGCCCGCAGCTTCGCGTCGATCTGCTGAAGGTAGGTCGCCATCGGGGTGGTGACGGTGTAGTGGACGGTGGCCGCCCCGTTGACCGTCTCCTGCCCGACCACCTTTGTGCCCTCGGTGGCGAGCAGTGTCTTGACCTGCTTGGTCGGATCGATGTCCTCGAACTGCTTGCCGAGGTTCATCCCGGCCTGCTTGCCGGCGGCGCTCAGGTCCATCTTCATCCAGCGCTTGCCGTCCATCTCCGCGCGGTCCTCCGCCGGAATCTCGACGTAGATGACCGCGCCGACCATCCGGACGATCGTCGCGTCGCCCTTCGCGTCCGTCGTCGTCATCTCGGCCTTGACCGGGTCGCCGAGGTCCAGGACGCCCTTCATCGAGACCTTCTCGCCGCCCGCCGTGCCTGACATCGTCACGGTCACCGAGTCGCTCTTGTCGGTGGCCTCGGCGGTCTTCTGCAGCGACCCCTTCAGGTCACTTGCCAGCAGCTCCAGGACGCTGGGCTGTTTCGGCGACTCGGATCCGCCGGTTGTCGTGCCGCACGCGGAGACAGCGAGCGCGGTGAGCGCCGAGACCGCAACCGTCACGGACTTCTTCCACAATGACACGTACACGCCTCTTCCCCCGTCGAAATCCGGGGCTCTCCCCGGATAGATCGACGACACGCTAGCCCACGTGGCCGACATGGAGGGACCGCCTTATCGCCGGGCGCACAGAGATCGTTGATATCGGGGTGTCCTGTGGACGCGGACACCCCGATATCGACGGTGACTACTCCGGGACGCGGCGGTAGGCGCCGTCGCTGGCCGAGGTGGCCATCGAGGCGTACGCGCGCAGCGCCGCCGACACCGGGCGCTGCCGGTCGGTCGGGGTGTACGGCTTGTCGCGCTTCTCCTCGGCCACCCGTCGCGCCTCCAGCTCCTCGGCGGACACGTTCAGCTCGATCGACCGGCTCGGGATGTCGATGACGACCTCGTCGCCGTCGCGGACCAGGGCGATCAGCCCGCCGGAGGCCGCCTCGGGGGAGACGTGCCCGATGGAGAGGCCGGAGGTGCCGCCGGAGAAGCGGCCGTCGGTGAGCAGCGCACAGGACCGGCCCAGCCCACGTCCCTTGAGGAACGAGGTGGGGTAGAGCATCTCCTGCATGCCGGGGCCGCCCTTGGGCCCCTCGTAACGGATCACCACCACGTCCCCCGCGACGACCTGCTTGGCGAGGATCGCGGTCACCGCGTCGTCCTGCGACTCGTAGACCTTCGCCGGGCCGCGGAAGGTCAGGCAGTCGTCCGGCACGCCGGCGGTCTTCACCACGCTGCCCTCCGGTGCCAGGTTGCCGTGCAGGATGGCCAGCCCGCCGTCGGCCGAGTAGGCGTGCTCCAGGTCCCGGATGCAGCCGCCGGCCGCGTCGGTGTCCAGCGACGACCAGCGGTTGGTGGTGGAGAACGGCTCGACGGTACGCACGCCGCCCGGTGCGGCGTGGAACAGCTCGACGGCCGTCGGGGTCGGCGAGCCGCCGCGCACGTCCCAGTCGGACAGCCACTGGGCCAGCGAGGGGGAGTGCACGGCGTGCACGTCCCGGTTGAGCTGCCCGGCCCGGTCCAGCTCGCCGAGGATCGCCGGAATGCCGCCGGCCCGGTGCACGTCCTCCATGTGGTAATTGGGGGAGTTCGGCGCGACCTTGGCCAGGCAGGGCACCCGCCGGGAGATGGCGTCGATGTCGGCGACCCCGAAGTCCATCTCCGCCTCGCGGGCCGCGGCGAGCAGGTGCAGCACCGTGTTGGTGGAGCCGCCCATCGCCACGTCCAGGGCGACCGCGTTCTCGAAGGCGGCCTTGGAGGCGACCGTGCGGGGCAGCACCGAGTCGTCGTCGCCGTCGTACCACCGCTTGGAAATCTCCACGACGGTGCGGCCGGCCTCGACGAAGAGCGACCGGCGCGCGGCGTGGGTGGCCAACGTCGAACCGTTGCCGGGCAGCGCCAGCCCGATCGCCTCGGTGAGGCAGTTCATCGAGTTGGCGGTGAACATGCCGGAGCACGAGCCGCAGGTCGGGCAGGCGGAGCGCTCGATCTCACCGAGCTGCTCGTCGGTGACCGACTCGTTCGAGGAGGCGATCATCGCGTCGATCAGGTCGATCTTGCTGTGCACGACGCCCTCGATCGCCATCGTCTTGCCGGCCTCCATGGGGCCACCGGAGACGAAGACGGTCGGGATGTTGAGCCGCAACGCGGCCAGCAGCATCCCGGGGGTGATCTTGTCGCAGTTGGAGATGCAGACCAGGGCGTCCGCGCAGTGCGCGTTGACCATGTATTCCACCGCGTCGGCGATCAGTTCGCGGCTGGGCAGCGAGTAGAGCATGCCGCCGTGGCCCATCGCGATGCCGTCGTCGACCGCGATGGTGTTGAACTCCCGCCCCACCCCGCCGGCCTCGGCGACCGCGTCGGCGACCAGGCCACCCATGTCCTTGAGGTGGACGTGACCGGGCACGAACTGGGTGAAACTGTTGGCGATGGCGACGATCGGCTTGCCGAAATCGTCGTCGGTCATCCCGGTGGCCCGCCAGAGGGCCCGGGCGCCGGCCATCGTCCGACCGTGTGTGGAAGTCCTCGATCGCAGCTCAGGCATACCCACCAGCATGACACCATCGCCGCGCCAACCCTCCCGCGTATGCGCCGTGTCCCAACAGATGCACACCCAGCCCCCCAAGGCGCGCGCCGATCCGGCACTCTTGGAGGCGTGCATATCCCCCCGGGCATGGTCGCTGTCGCGGCGCTCAGCGGGCTCGTCGCCGCTGCCGCCGCCGTGCTGCTGACCGTGATCGCCGGGCGGCGGGTGGGGCCACGTCGGCCGGCACACGTGCTGCTCGCGGTGGCCGCCGGGGTCGCCCTGCTCAGCCTGCTGGCCGGGGTGGTCGCCGCGCTCAGCGCCCACCACCACTGGGCCGCCGAGCAGGGGCAGCGCACGGGCTGGGCGACCGCTGTGGCGATCGGCACGACGGTGAGTGGGCTGGCCTTCGCCGCCGGCCTGCTCTGGTTGCCGGGCGTGGCCGCCACCGCGGCGGGCCGGGCCCGGCTCGCACTGGACGGGTTGGTCGTGGCGGCGGCGCTGTGGTTCGTCGGCTGGGTGCTCTTCTCCGAGCCCACCCGGTTGCTCGGCATGGCCACCCCGATGGCCTGCCCGGCGATCCTGGTGGCCACGGTGAGTGCCGCGCTCGGAGCCGGCCTCGCGGCGACAGTCATCTTCCGGGCCGCGCTACGCCGGCGACTGACCGCACTGGGCCTCGGCATCAGCGCGGTCACCTGCGGCGGGATGGGGCTCAGCGCCGGGCTCTGCCAGGCCGGGCCGACCATGGCGCTGACCGGCGCGGCGGTGCTCGCCGCCGGTCTGCTGGCCGTCGCGCTCGCCGCGCACTGGGCCGACCGGCCGGGGCGGGCCGAGGTCGACCTGATGGATCGGGACGGCGAGTACGGGATCGCCCCGATGATCGCGATGACCGCCTCGGCGCTACACCACCTCGCCCAGGACGGTCGCTTCACCGCGCCGGGCGTCGTGGCCGCCAGCGTGGAGGGCTTCGCCCTGGTGGCGCGGCAATACCTGACTCTTCGCGACGTCCGGGAGTACGCGGGCCGCCTGGTCGAGCGGGAGGCGCACTTTCGCGAGCTGGCGCACACCGACCCGCTGACCGCGCTGGCCAACCGGCGCGGGCTGCTGCGCGCACTGCACGCCGCCGCCGCGGCGGGCACTCCGTGCGTGCTGCTCGGTCTCGACCTGGACGGCTTCAAGAACGTCAACGACATGCATGGCCACGACGTGGGCGACGCCGTGCTGGCCGAGGTGGGCCGGCGGCTCCGGAGCAACCTGCGCCCCGGCGACGTGGCCGCCCGACTGGGCGGCGACGAGTTCGCCGTCCTCATGCAGGGTCAGCCGGCCGAGGCGGACCGCGTCGCCGAGCGGCTGCTCGGGGTGCTCAACCGGCCGTACGACGAGCCGGAGGGGCCGGTCTTCCTGTCGGTGAGCATCGGGGTGGCCGGGTGGGCCGGCGAGCCGGACGTGGAGCTGCTGCTGCGCCACGCCGACCTGGCACTGCGCTACGCCAAGCAGCGCGGCAAGAACCGGATCGAACGCTACGACGCCGCGTACGACAAGTTGCTGCGCCGACGCACGACGGTGGAGCACGAGCTGCGTGGCGCCATCGATCGTGACGAGCTGCGGTTGGCCTTCCAGCCGGTGGCGTCGCTGCCGTCGGTGCGGCCGGTCGGCGCGGAGGCGCTGCTGCGCTGGCACCACCCCGAGCTGGGCAACGTCGGTCCGGACGAGTTCATCCCGCTCGCCGAGGAGTGCGGCATGATCGCCCCGCTGGGGGCCTGGGTGCTGCACCAGGCCTGCTACCAGCTCTCCCGGTGGCTGGCGGACGGCCACGACGTCTGGGTGTCGGTGAACGTCTCCCCGCACGAGTTGCACGCCCCGGCGTACGTGGTCCAGGTCGCCGAGGCGCTGCGCGCCCACCACGTGCCGCCGCAGCGGCTGGTGTTGGAGGTCACCGAGCACGCGGTCGCCACCGACCTGGACGAGCTGATCCGGCGGCTGACCGCGCTGCGGTTGACCGGCGTGCGGATCGCGCTCGACGACTTCGGGGCCGGCTACTCGTCGCTGGGGCAGTTGCGCCGGCTGCCGATCGACATCCTGAAGATCGACCACAGCCTGGTGGCCGAGCACGAGCCGGTCCGGCCGGTCGACCGGGACGGCCCGGCCTTCGCCCCGATGGTCGACATCGTGATGCGGTTGGGCCACCAGTTGGGGCTGGAAGTGATCGCCGAGGGGGTGACCGCGCCGACCGAGTTGGCCGCGGTGGTGGCCGCCGGTTGCCGGTTCGGCCAGGGCGCGCTCTTCGGCTGGGGAGTGCCGGCCGAGCACCTGGAAGCGATGCTGGAGGCGGCCACGTCACCGGGCGCGCGGTCCGCGCCACCGCCCGCGCCACGCCGGGTCCCGGGTGGGTACGCACAGGTCACGCCGCCTGCCGATGGCGCGTCGTCGGGCGACGCGCCGACGTCCGTTGACCAACATGTGGGAGCAGTTGACTCATCGCGTGAGATGCGTCAGGCTTAGCCGCATGTCGTCGTACCGGTCGCTGCGAGTACTTACCTGAGCGCACTCTCCCTCATTGAGAGTGCGCTGGCCCCGTGCATCTGCACGAGGGCCGTTTTTATTGCCATCGGAACCTGGCGAGGCGGGCCCCGCCCGTGTCGCATCGCTTGACTAGCCACCAGCCACTCCAGCCGAAGGCCAGAACCGCCATGACGAGACCCACGCCCGAGACCCTCGCCCACTCCGCCCGCCGGGCCCGCGCGGCCGCCGACCCGACAGTCGACGTCGACCCGGCCGCCGCGCGTCCCGCGGCCACCCCGGCCGCCCCGGCGGTACGGTCATCCGCTCCGGCCCAGGTCTCCGGGGCCGGCTCGCTCGTGCGGTCCCTCGAGGCGCTCGACGTCGACGTCGTCTTCGGCATTCCCGGCGGCGCGATCCTGCCGGCGTACGACCCGCTCTACGACTCCTCCGTCCGGCACATCCTGGTCCGGCACGAGCAGGGCGCGGGGCACGCGGCGACCGGGTACGCGCAGGCCACCGGCAAGGTCGGCGTGTGTATCGCCACCTCCGGGCCGGGCGCGACGAACCTGGTCACCCCGATCGCCGACGCGTACATGGACTCGGTGGCGATGGTGGCGATCACCGGCCAGGTGGCCCGACCGATGATCGGCACCGACGCCTTCCAGGAGGCGGACATCCAGGGCATCACCCTGCCGATCACGAAGCACAACTTCCTCGTCCAGACCGCCGAGGAGATCCCGCAGGTGCTGGCCGAGGCGTTCCACCTGGCCAGCAGCGGCCGGCCCGGCCCGGTGCTCGTCGACATCCCCAAGGACGTGCTCCAGGCGCCGACCACCTTCACCTGGCCGCCCACCCTGGGCCTGCCCGGCTACCGGCCCACCCTGCACCCGCACGGCAAGCAGATCCGGGAGGCGGCCCGGCTGATGGCCGCCGCCCGCCGGCCGGTGCTCTACGTCGGTGGCGGGGTGCTCAAGGCCGGTGCCACGGACGGGCTGCGCCAGTTGGCCGAGCTGACCGGCATCCCGGTCATCACCACGCTCATGGCGCTCGGCGCGTTCCCCGACTCGCATCAGCAGCACCTGGGCATGCCCGGCATGCACGGCACGGTCGCCGCGGTCTACGGCCTGCAGAAGTCGGATCTGATCGTCGCGCTCGGCGCGCGCTTCGACGACCGGGTCACCGGCAAGTTGGACTCGTTCGCCCCGGACGCGACGGTGGTCCACGCGGACATCGACCCTGCCGAGATCGGCAAGAACCGGCACGTGGACGTGCCGATCGTCGGGGACGCCAAGCACGTCATCGACGAGCTGATCGCCGCGGTGACCGTCGAGCGGTCAGCGGGGCGTACCACCGATCTGGGTGACTGGTGGACGCAGCTGGACGACCTGCGCAACCGCTACCCGCTCGGCTATGAGGAGCCGTCGGACGGCACGCTCTCCCCGCAGTACGTGATCAAGCGGCTGGGCGAGATCGTCGGCCCGGATGCGATCTTCGTGGCCGGGGTGGGCCAGCACCAGATGTGGGCGTCCCAGTTCATCTCCTACGAGAAGCCGTACACCTGGTTGAATTCCGGTGGTCTCGGCACGATGGGTTACGCGGTGCCGGCGGCGATGGGCGCCAAGGTCGGCAAGCCGGACACGGTGGTCTGGGCGGTCGACGGTGACGGCTGCTTCCAGATGACCAACCAGGAGTTGGCCACCTGTGCGTTGGAGGGCATCCCGGTCAAGATCGCCGTCATCAACAACGGCAACCTCGGCATGGTCCGGCAGTGGCAGACGCTGTTCTACAACGAGCGCTACTCCAACACCGAGCTCGGCACCCACAAGCACCGCATCCCCGACTTCGTCAAGCTCGCGGAGGCGCTGGGCTGCGTCGGTCTGCGCTGCGAGAACGCGGACGACGTGGACAAGACCATCGCCGCCGCCATGGAGATCAACGACGCCCCGGTGGTGATCGACTTCGTGGTCGGCAAGGACGCGATGGTCTGGCCGATGGTCGCCGCCGGCACCAGCAACGACGAGATCATGTTCGCCCGCGACGTCCGCCCGACCTTCGACGAGGATGACATCTGACATGAGTGAGCACAGCGAACGAATCCTTGCCCAGGGTCGTGGCACCACCGAGCGAAGCGAGGCCCCGGCATGACCATGCACACCCTCTCCGTCCTGGTGGAGAACAAGCCCGGCGTGCTCGCCCGGGTCTCCGGCCTGTTCTCCCGGCGCGGGTTCAACATCGACAGTCTCGCCGTCGGCGAGACCGAGAACCCGGACGTCTCGCGGATCACCATCGTGGTCAACGCCGAGTCGTCGCCGCTGGAGCAGGTCACCAAGCAGCTCAACAAGCTGGTCAACGTGCTCAAGATCGTCGAGCTGGACCCGCAGGTCTCGGTCGCCCGGGAGTTGCTGCTGGTCAAGGTCCGCGCCGACCGGTCCGCCCGGTCCCAGGTGCTGGAGACCGTCAACCTGTTCCGCGCCCGGGTCGTCGACGTCGCACCGGACACGCTGACCATCGAGGCCACCGGCACCCCGGACAAGCTCGACGCGCTGCTGCGCGATCTCGAAGCCTTCGGCATCAAGGAAATGGTCCAGTCCGGGTTGGTGGCGATCGGGCGCGGCTCGCGTTCGATCACCGCCGGTCCCGCGCTGCGGGCCGCCTGACCGCCACCGGTCGGCCCCGCTGGGCCGTGACCGAACCCATCCGCACAGACCACGACGGGCCGCCCCGGCCGTCGTACGAAAGGGAAGTTCTCATGAGCGTTGAGGTGTACTACGACGACGATGCCGACCTCGGCCTGATCCAGGCCAGGAAGGTCGCGGTGATCGGCTACGGCAGCCAGGGTCACGCCCACGCGCTGTCGCTGCGTGACTCGGGCGTCGACGTGGTGATCGGTCTGCCGGAGGGCTCGAAGAGCCGTCCCAAGGCCGAGGAGCAGGGCTTCCGGGTTCTCACGCCGGCACAGGCCTCCGCCGAGGCCGACGTGATCATGGTGCTCGCACCGGACACCGCGCAGCGTTCCATCTACACGGAGTCGATCGCCCCGAACCTCGCCGCGGGCAAGGCCCTCTTCTTCGGCCACGGCTTCAACATCCGGTACGACCTGATCAAGCCGCCGGCCGACGTGGACGTGGCGATGGTCGCGCCGAAGGGCCCCGGCCACCTGGTCCGCCGCCAGTACGCCGACGGCAAGGGCGTGCCCTGCCTCGTCGCCGTCGAGCAGGACGCCAGCGGCAACGCGTTCGCCCTCGCCCTCGCGTACGCCAAGGGGATCGGCGGCACCCGCGCCGGCGCGATCAAGACCACCTTCACCGAGGAGACCGAGACCGACCTCTTCGGCGAGCAGGCGGTGCTCTGCGGCGGCGCCTCGGCGCTGGTGCAGACCGGGTTCGAGGTGCTCACCGAGGCGGGCTACGCCCCGGAGGTCGCCTACTTCGAGTGCCTGCACGAGCTGAAGCTGATCGTCGACCTCATGTACGAGGGCGGCATTGCGAAGATGCGCTACAGCATCTCCGACACCGCCGAGTACGGCGACCTCTCCCGCGGCCACCGCATCATCGACTCCCGGGTCAAGGACGAGATGCGCAAGATCCTGGGTGAGATCCAGTCCGGCGAGTTCGCCCGCGAGTGGGTCGCCGAGGACGAGGCCGGCCGGCCCAACTTCACCAAGTGGCAGGCCGAGGGTGCGGCGCACCCGATCGAGGAGACCGGTAAGAAGCTGCGCGGCATGATGAGCTGGGTCGACCGCCCGATCACCGAGACCGCCTGACGGTCCGGACGACAACTCCTACCGGACCCGGGCCGGCGCTCTCCCCAGCGCCGCGCCCGGGCCGGCGGCTCTCTCCCCGCTGCGCCCAGGCGCCCCGTGCGCCCGAGCACCGCGCCCGCGCCAAGATCCGCGCAACATCAGGGATGGTGGCCCCTCGGGGCCTCAGGAGGCAGCTATTTCCCTGATCTTGCGCGCATCTTGGCGTTGTGGGCCCGCGGGCGGTCGACGCTCCCGTGCGCAACCACGTGCGGCGTCAGCGGTCGGCGTCTTGCGGGCGTGACCGTTTCGGTGAGGTGAACGGTCGATGTCCGTCGCTCGACCGGGCGTGTGAGGGCACTCACCCCACAGACCAGAACACGCCGCCCGGCCCGGCCCCTACGATCGCCTGTAGGTGCAGCAGCCGGCACCTGACGGCCACGGCACGGATCAGCGCAGGGCGCAGTGCGGCGCCCCGCCACCGCGCCGATCGCAAACACGACCTCTACGAGGACCGATGAATCCTGTCGTACTGATCGCCGAAGAACTCGCCCCCGCCGCCATCGAGGTGCTCGCCCACGACTTCGACGTCCGTCACGTCGACGGCACCGACCGTCCGGCCCTGCTCTCGGCGCTCTCCGAGGCCCACGCCGTCATCGTGCGCAGCGCGACCCAGATCGACGCGGAGGCCGTCGCCGCCGCGCCGCGGCTCAAGGTGGTCGCCCGGGCGGGTGTCGGGCTGGACAACGTCGAGGTGCCGGCCGCCACCGCGCGGGGCGTGATGGTCGTCAACGCGCCCACCTCCAACATCGTCTCCGCCGCCGAGCAGGCCGTCGCGCTGCTGCTCGCCGTCGCCCGCAACACCGCGAGCGCCAGTGCCGCGCTCAAGGCGGGGGAGTGGAAGCGGTCGAAGTACACAGGCGTCGAGGTGCAGGGCAAGACCGTCGGCGTGGTCGGGCTCGGTCGCATCGGCGTGCTCTTCGCACAGCGCATCGCCGCGTTCGGCACCCGGCTGATCGCGTACGACCCGTACATCCAGCCGGCCCGTGCGGCGCAGCTCGGCGTCCGCCTGGTCGGGCTGGAGGAGCTGCTGCGGGAGAGCGACTTCATCTCCATCCACCTGCCCAAGACCCCGGAGACGGTGGGCCTGATCGGTGAGAAGGAGCTGGCGATCGTCAAGCCCGGCGTCCGCATCGTCAACGCCGCCCGTGGTGGCCTCGTCGACGAGCAGGCCCTCGCGAACGCCATCGCCGAGGGTCGGGTCGCCGGTGCCGGCATCGACGTGTACAGCAAGGAGCCGTGCACCTCCTCGCCGCTGTTCGCCTTCGACAACGTGGTGGCCACCCCGCACCTGGGCGCCTCCACCAACGAGGCGCAGGACAAGGCCGGTCTCGCCGTGGCCAAGAGCGTCAAGCTCGCGTTGCAGGGCGAGTTCGTGCCGGACGCGGTAAACGTGCAGGCCGGCGGCGTGGTCGCCGAGGACGTGCGCCCGCTGCTGCCGCTGGCCGAGAAGCTCGGCCGGGCGTTCACCGCGGTCGCCGGCGGCATCGCCGCGAGCGTCACGGTCGAGGTCCGTGGCGATATCGTCGCGCACGACGTGTCGGTGCTCAAGCTCGCCGCGACGAAGGGCCTGTTCAGCTCGGTCGTCGAGGAGCAGGTCACCTACGTCAACGCCCCGCACCTGGCCGCCGAGCGTGGCGTCGAGGTCACCCTGACGACCCTGGCCGAGACGGCCGAGCAGCCCACCCTGGTCACCGTACGCGGCGCCCTGCCGGACGGCCGGACGGTAAGTGTCTCCGGCACGGTCACCCACTCGGGTGCTCGTGACGTGCTCAAGCTGACCGAGGTGGACGGCTTCGACGTGGAGATCGGCGCCGAGGGCATCCTGCTCTTCCTGCGCTACGCGGACCGGCCCGGTGTCGTCGGCACGGTCGGCACCCTGCTCGGCGAGTCGGGCATCAACATCGCCGCCATGCAGGTGGCTCGGCGTGAGGCGGGCGGCGAGACGCTGATGACGCTCACCGTCGACCAGGCGCTCGGTGCCGACCTGCTCACCTCGGCCGCCGACTCGATCGGCGCCACCGCGGCCAGCGCCGCCGACCTTCGCGACGAGTAGTCCACGGCACGCGGCATGGGGGCCCGGCGATCCGCTGGGCCCCTTTGTCGTACCCCGGGGTGGGGGTCGAACCCGCACCGGGTCGGATCAGCCGGCCCGCCGGGCAGCCGATCAGCCGGCCACCTGGGCGGCTGGTCGGTCGGATCGATCAGCCGGGCAGTCGGGCCGGGGGCGGGTAGACCGAGCCGTCCTGCGGGTCGAAGAGCATCAGCCCGTGCTCGCCGGCCAGCCGCTCGATGTCCAGTAGCACCTGGTCCGCGCAGGTCGGGTGCAGGTTCAGCTCGACATGGTCGTGGGCGGCGTGCAGTGGAGCCACCGCCCACGGGCTGTCCGCGCCGGGGTGACGGTCCGGATAGGAGGCGGTGATCGCCCGGTAGAAGCCGACCACCCGCGGGTCCGGGTAACGGTCCACGTGTCGCCCCTGTCGGCAACCGTCGACCGCTGTCCGTACGTCCTCGGGCGTCGCCCCGTCCTCCAGGGCCCACACGCTCAGATCGAAACTCACGGCGGATAGCGTGCCATCCGCCGTTCACCATGTCGAAACTGCCTCACCGCCGGTCCCGCGGTCTCCCGTCACGACGGTCCGGTGTAGAGACTCTTGCGTCGAGTTGCGTCGATTCGCTAGCGTACGTACTGCGGTTACTGGCCGAGTGCGAGGCGCCGGCCCGTCTTCGGGTGACGCGGTCGACGTCCGACCCGACCGGTCCGCACCCCTCGATTGTGCGAGCCACGCGCACTCGTCGCTGATCGGCCCCCACGGTCGTTGCCGAGAGCGTGGGGGCCGATCGCAAGCCCGACCGGTCGTCGACCACCGAGGCGGTGTGTCCGCCGGCAGCGGGCGACCGAGGTGCGAATCGGGCCGGAGCGCCGCGGTGAGACGGGCTCGATGCGGCGCTGGTGTGCCCAGCGCTGGTGTGTTCAGCGCTGGTCGGCTCCGCGCTGGTGTGCTCAGCGACGGTGTGCGAAGAGCGCGCGATAGTCGGAGTTGCCGCGGAACCACGCCAGGCCGGTGGGGCCGGCGGCGTAGAGCGCGGTGGCGTAGCCGTCGGCGATCGTCAGGTCGGGGCCCACGACGGTGGCGGCGACGAGTTGGTCGGCCGGCTCGCCGGTGTGCGGGTCCACCACGTGCCCCTGCCGCCCACTCACCCCGGAGGTGCCGACCGCGCCGGCGGTCATCTCCAGCACCAGTGGCGCGCGCTCGGGTGCGGTCGGGTGGTGCACGGCGACCCGCCAGGGTCCGCCGTGCGGTGCGTGGCCACGCACGACAAGGTCGGCCCCGGTGACGACGGCGTAGTCGTGGATGCCGGCGGCCCGAAGCCTCTGCGCGACGCGTTCCACCGCCCAGCCACCGAGCAGGCCACCCGGGTCGAAGCCGCCGGGCACCGCCCAGGCGTCGAACCATCCGTCGGTGGCCGCGCGCATGGCCGCGCAGCGGTCCACCAGGTCGGCGAGCGGGGGGTACGAGTCAGGGCTGATCTCGCCCCGACGCAGTCGGGAGACCAGGCTCTCCGGCCGGTTGGGGCCGTAGGTGAGGTCGATGGCGCGCAACTCCGCGACGCTGTCCCGCAGGGCCTCGCCCACGCCCCGGCGGCCGAGCCACTCGGGGGCGTTGAGGAGCAGGGTGTATTCGGCGGTCGCGGTGCGGACGGTGTGCTGCACCGCGATCCGGCCCTCGGTGGCGCCGGCCGGGTCGATGCGGTGCCGGCGGCTGCCGAGGCGGAGGTCGGGCCGGCGGCTGCGGAAGGCCGACGGGTCCGGCCAGCGGGTCCGCGGCTGCTCGTCGATGCGCATCGCATCTGCCCCCTCGCACTCGGCGCCGCGTCGTCGCGGCCAGTGGTGGACGGGCCCCGCGACCCGCCGACCACCAGGGTAGGCAGCGCACATGATCGCCTCATGAATCCCAGCTGAGAGGCTGCTGTGCATTAGGTTATCCCAGATTTTGGACGTCGCGTACCGGGAGGCGGGACGGCGACGTACCGTTGCCCGGTACGGAACCGTTGAGCAGAGGAGTGCGGTCGTGGCGCGGATCGCGGTGGTGGCCGGGGACGGCATCGGGCCCGAGGTGGTCGCGCAGGCCCGCAAGGTCCTCGACGCGGTGCTGCCCGACGTGCAGGCCACCGAGTACGACCTCGGCGCGGCCCGCTGGCACCGTACCGGAGAGGTCCTGCCCGACTCGGTGCTGACCGAGCTGGCCGGGCACGACGCGATCCTGCTCGGCGCGGTCGGCGACCCGACGGTCCCGCCGGGTGTGCTCGAGCGGGGGCTGCTGCTCAAGCTCCGGTTCGCCTTCGACCAGTACGTCAACCTGCGCCCCTCCCGCCTCTGGCCCGGGGTCGCCGGCCCGCTCGGCAACGTCAAGCCGGGCGAGGTCGACCTCGTGGTGGTGCGCGAGGGCACCGAGGGCCTCTACGCCGGGGCCGGTGGAACGCTGCACCGGGACACCCCCGCCGAGGTCGCCACGGAGGAGAGCCTGAACACCCGGCACGGCGTGGAGCGGGTGATCCGCGACGCGTTCGCCCGCGCCGGCCGCCGCGAGCGGCGCAAGGTGACCCTTGTGCACAAGACCAACGTGCTCACCCACGCCGGGTCGCTCTGGTCGCGCACCTTCGACGCGGTCGCCGCCGAGCACCCGGACATCGCCACCGAGTACCAGCACGTCGACGCCGCCGCCATGTTCCTGGTCACCCAGCCGCAGCGCTACGACGTGGTGGTCACCGACAACCTGTTCGGCGACATCCTCACCGACATCGCCGCCGCCGTCACCGGTGGGATCGGGCTGGCGGCCAGTGGCTGCATCAACCCCGAGGGCGCGTACCCCTCGATGTTCGAGCCGGTGCACGGCTCCGCGCCGGACATCGCCGGGCAGGGCATCGCCGACCCGGTCGCCGCCGTGCTCTCCGCCGCGCTCCTGCTGGAGCAGCTCGGGCACAGCGAGTCCGCCGCCCGGGTCAACGCCGCGGTCGCCGCCGAGCTGGCCAGCCGTACTCCGGGTGTGACGCTGCGTACCGAAGAGGTCGGCGACCGGCTCGCCGCCCACGCCGTAGCCTGACCGGCCCGGCACCGGCCTGGCCGGGCACCCTTTCCAGCCCGAGTGGCGTTACCCGCTGAACGACCGTTCGGGGTAAGTTTCTGGCACAGCCCACACGGTGTGCGGTCCCGCATGCCGTTGTCCCGCAGGGAGGTCAGCGCGATGAGCGGTGGTGACATGCTCGACTTCGAGATCCGTCCGAATCCCGCGCCGGTATCGGCCGCCGATCGGGCCGCCCTGCTGGCCAACCCCGGGTTCGGCCGCGTCTTCACCGACCACATGGTCACCGTGCGTTACGCCGAGGGTAAGGGTTGGTACGACGCCCGGGTGGAGGCGCGCGGCCCGATTCCGATGGACCCGGCCAGCGCGGTGCTGCACTACGCGCAGGAGATCTTCGAGGGGTTGAAGGCGTACCGGACGGCCGACGGTGGCGTGACGATGTTCCGGCCGGATGCCAACGCCGCCCGCTTCGTCACCTCGGCGCAGCGGATGGCGATGCCGGTGCTGCCGCCCGAGGTGTTCGTCGACTCGCTGCACAAGCTCATCGAGATCGACCGGGACTGGATCCCCACCGGCGCGGACGGCAGCCTCTACCTGCGGCCGTTCATGTTCGCCAGCGAGGTCTTCCTCGGCGTCCGCCCGGCCAACGAATACCTCTACATGGTGATCGCCTCGCCGGTCGAGTCGTACTTCAGCGGTGGCGTCAAGCCGGTCACCGTCTGGGTCTCACCCGACTACACCCGGGCCGCACCCGGTGGCACCGGCGCGGCCAAGTGCGGCGGCAACTACGCCGCGTCGCTGGCCGCCCAGGCCGAGGCGATCGAGGCCGGCTGCGACCAGGTCGTCTTCCTGGACGCGGTGGAGCGCCGGTTCGTGGACGAGTTGGGCGGCATGAACGTCTTCTTCGTCTACGACGACAACTCGATCGTCACCCCGCCGCTGACCGGCACGATCCTGCCGGGCATCACCCGCGACGCGGTCCTCACGCTGGCCGGGGCAGCCGGGCACCGGGTCGAGGAGCGGCCGGTCAGCTTCGCCGACTGGCAGGCCGACGCGGCCAGCGGTCGCCTGAAGGAGGTGTTCGCCTGCGGCACCGCCGCGGTGGTCACCCCGATCGGTCAGGTCCGCTTCCCGGACGGTGAGTTCCTGGTCGGCGGCGGCGAGCCCGGCCGGGTCACCATGACCCTCCGTGAGCAGTTGATGGACATCCAGCGGGGCAAGACCGCCGACGAGTACGGCTGGGTGCAGCGGGTCCTCTGACCGACGCGACCGCGCCGGCCCGTCCCCACCGGACGGGCCGGCGCAGTCGGCTGCGCCTCGGTCGGCTGGGCCTCGGCGGGTTACGCCTCGGTCGGCTCGTCGAGCAGGTGGTCGCGGAGCGCGGCGAGCTGCTCGTCGGTCACCCCGGCATGGCGCAGGTACGCCTCGATCGAGCCGTACCCCTCGCGTAGTTCGTCGAGGAAGATCTGCATCGCCTCGGCGGGCGAGGCCAGGAACGGCGCTGGCACGTTCACGCTGGTCGGGCTGGTGGTCTTCAGCCAGGCACTGAACCGGGCCGACGCCTCGGTGCTGAGCGCGTAGTCCGCCGTGATGTCCGCGTCGTCGACACCGAGCACGGCGAGGGTCAGCGCACAGACGATGCCGGTGCGGTCCTTGCCGGCGACGCAGTGCACCACCACCGGGGCGTTCGCGGAGTCGGCGATCAGCCCGACCGCCTCGGCCAGCCCGGCGGTGCCGGTCTGGGCCAGGTCGGCGTACCGGTCCGCGAGGTAACGGGCCAGGCTGGCACCCTCCTCGTGCGGTGTGCCCGCCCAGTCCTCGTGCTCCGGGTGGATGTTCCGGTAGGTCAGCCCCTGGTACGCCGGCACCCGGCCGTCCCGTTGCACCTCGCTGGGGCGGCGCAGGTCGATGACGGTGCGGATCCCGATCGCGGCGAACGCGTCCTGGTCCTGCTCGGTGAGGCGGTGCAGCGAGTCGGAACGGAAGAGCCGGCCCCGGCGTACGGGTCGGTCGCCGTGGCCGAGGTAGCCACCGACCTCCCGGAAGTTGAAGGTGGCGGGCAACGAGATCTGGCGGCTGTCGTCGATGGCGTCCACGTGCACACGGTAACGGCCGGCGGGGCCGCACCCCACCGGCCGTCGGGTCGAACAGTTATCGGGCGGTGCCCGGCGGGAGGGCGCCGTACGTCTCGTCGTAGTAGCCGCCCAACTGATCCCGGTAGCTCGGGTCGCTGTGGCTGCTCTCGTCGTACTCCGGGGCGGCCTTGATCTGGTCCCGGGTCCGGTCGACGGAAACGGTGCGCTGGTCGTGGTCGACCTGGTTGACGGTGCCGGCCGGCAGCATCACCTTCTTGCCGAAGATCCAGGGGCCGGTGTCCACCACCAGGTAGCTGCCGCCCACCTCGTGGCTGGCACTGTCGATCTTGCCGACTCCGCCGTCACTGGCCTCGACCTTGTAGCCGACCAGGTCGGCGTCGGCCACCCCGGCCTGGTCCCGGTACCGCCAGGGGTCGAACGTGCCGGCCGGCGCGCCGCCGGGCACGGCACCCTGGTCGCCGCCGCGCAGCGGGTCCGGCCCGGCGTGGGTGGCGTGCGGATCGATGCTGTCCATGCCGTTCACTCCTGACTGTCGCCGATCGTCTCGGCGTAGGCGGGTACGTCGTCCCCGCAGGAGCTACCCGGCCGTCGGGGGCCGGAAACGGCGAGCGACCAAGGGCTCGGCGGCGGGCCGAGGGCCGTGGGTGCGGCGACGGGTCGAGGCCGCGGCGGCGGTTCGCGGGCCGCGAGGTGTGGCGACGGGCCGACGCCGCGAGGTGCGGTGTCGGCCCGTCGGGGCGTACCTGCTCAGGCGAGGGCGGCCTCGGCGTCCAGGGTGACCGCCGCGGCGTGCACCACGGCGGAGATCCGCAGCGCCTCGTGCACCTGCTCCCGGGTGAAGCCGCTGGCCCGCAGCTTCTTCTCGTGCAACTCCAGGCACACGCCGCAGCCGGTGATCGCCGACACGGCGAGGCACCAGAATTCGAAGTCGCCCTTGTCCACGCCGGGCCGCGCGATGATCCGCATCCGCAGCCGGGCCGGCATCGAGGCGTACTGGTCGTCGCCGATGAGGTGCTTGGCCCGGTAGTAGATGTTGTTCATCGCCATGATCGCGGCGGCGCCCTTGGCCGCCTCGACACCCTCCGGCCCGAGGTGCCCGAGCGCCTCGGCCGCGATCTCCCGCAGCACCACGGGGTTGCGGGCGGCGACCGCACAGGCCAGCGCGGTGCCCCAGGTCTGCGTCGGGGTCAGCGTCGAGGTGCCGACCGTGGAGCCCAGGTTGAGCTTGATGTCCCTGGCGTACTCCGGCAGGGCCGCCTTGATCGCGTCCAGGCCCATGGTCAGACCCCGGCGCCGGCGAGGAGGGCGTTGGCGTCGAGGGTGTCGCCGCCCCTGTTCCAGTTGCCCGGGCACAGCTCGTCGGTCTGCAGCGCGTCGAGCACCCGCAGCACCTCGGAGACGTTGAACGCCTCGTTGGCGTCCAGAGACACGCGGGCGGTGAGTTCGTACTCGGGGAAGCGGTCACCGACAGTGAGCACAGGTCCTCCTTTTGGGCGGCACGGTGGCTGTAACTGGATCTTTTCCAGATATTTCCGCATGGCTGTTTTCGCCGGTTGGCAGCCTAGGGGCTGCTGAAGCCGAGCACCGATGGCGGGCTCCGGGCCGCCCCCAGGCCGAGTGCACCCTCCGTAGTCATCTCGGTATGTGGATTGTCCTTCCCACATTCGGGGGCGAGTGGCACAGTGGTGACCGTGAGCAACACCTCCCTGATTATTGCGACCTAGCGCGCCGGCTCTCCCCTCCGCCGAGCGCGCAGACCTCCCGTACCCGCGGGAGGTCTTTTTGTTGCTCAGAGAAAGGATCCTGATGACGTTCCAGGTCTACGACACGACCTTGCGCGACGGCGCCCAGCGCGAGGGGCTCACCTACTCGGTGATCGACAAGCTGGCGGTGGCCCGGCTGCTCGACGAGTTCGGCGTCGGCTTCATCGAGGGCGGCTGGCCGGGTGCGGTGCCCAAGGACACCGAGTTCTTCCGCCGGGCGCGCACCGAGCTGGACCTGCGGCACGCCGTGCTCGTCGCGTTCGGCTCCACCCGCAAGGCCGGTGTCGCGGTCGCCGAAGACCCCCAGGTGCGCGCCCTGTTGGACGCGCAGACCCCGGCGGTGACGCTTGTCGCCAAGGCCGACACCCGACACGTCGAACGCGCGCTGCGCACCACCGGCGCGGAGAACCTGGCGATGATCCACGACACCGTCGGCCACCTCGTCCGCGAGGGCCGACGGGTCTTCGTCGACGGCGAACACTTCTTCGACGGCTACCGGCACGACCCCGCGTACGGCGCGGCCGTGGTGCAGACCGCGTTGGCCGCCGGCGCCGAGCGGATGGTGCTCTGCGACACCAACGGCGGCATGCTGCCGTCCCAGGTGAGCGCCGTCATCGCCGATCTGACCGACCGGCTGGGGATCGACCCCGCGCTGCTCGGCATGCACGCCCAGAACGACACCTCCTGCGCGGTGGCCAACACGATCGCTGCCGTCGAGGCGGGCGTCCGCCACGTCCAGGGCACCGCCAACGGGTACGGCGAACGCCCCGGCAACGCCGACATCTTCGCGGTCGCCGCCAACCTCCAACTCAAGCTCGGCATGCCGGTCCTACCGGAGGGCTGCCTGGCGCAGATGGTGCGGGTCTCGCACGCCATCGCCGAGATCGCCAACATCGCCCCCGACACCCACCAGGCGTACGCCGGGGCCGCCGCCTTCGCCCACAAGGCGGGGCTGCACGCGAGCGCGATCAAGGTCGACCCGTTGCTCTACAACCACGTGGACCCGTCGGTGGTGGGCAACGACATGCGGATCCTGATCACCGAGATGGCCGGCCGGGCCAGCGTCGAGCTCAAGAGCCGCGAGCTCGGTCTGGACCTGGCCGCCAGTCCGGAGGCGCTGACCCGGGTCACCAAGCGGGTCAAGGAGTTGGAGGCCGGCGGGTGGTCCTTCGAGGCCGCGGACGCCTCCTTCGAGCTGCTGGTCCGCTCCGAGCTGCCGGAGGGCGGCCCGGCCCGACCGTTCACCCTGGAGTCGTACCGGGTGCTCGTCGAGCACCGTGAGGACGGTTCGGTGGTCTCCGAGGCGACCGTCAAGATCCGGGTACGTGGGGAGCGGGTGATCGCCACCGCCGAGGGCAACGGCCCGGTCAACGCGCTCGACGAGGCGCTGCGGGTGGGGCTCGCCCGGCACTACCCACAGCTGCGCGCCTTCGAGCTGGCCGACTACAAGGTCCGCATCCTCGAGGGCAGTCACGGCACCGGCGCGGTGACCCGGGTGCTGCTGGAGACCGCCGACGGCACCGGCCGCGACTGGACGACGGTAGGCGTACACCCCAACGTCGTCGAGGCCAGCTGGCACGCCCTGATCGACGCCCTCACCTACGGCCTGGCCCCCACCACGGTCTAACCATCTCACCCCACCCCACCCCCGCGATCTTGCACTTCGTGTCGCCCGTTCGCGGCTCTTGGTCCGCTGTCTGAGGGCAGAAAGTGCAAGATCACGGTGGGCTGGGGAGGGTGAGGGTCGCGAGGACGGGGCGGTGGTCGCTGCCGGGGAGGGCGAGCACCCGCACCGAGCGGACCGCGATGCGCCGGTCGACCAGCACGTGGTCGATGGTGACCGGTGGGATGAGGTCACCGTCGTACGGGCCCCAGGTGCCGACCAGGCCCTCGCCAGCGGCGTCGGCGGCGTCGACGTAACCGGTGCGCAGCAGGGCTCGCAGCGGGCCGTGGTCGAGGGTCGCGTTGAAGTCCCCGGCGAGGATCTGCAGGCCGCCGTCCGGAGTGGCCGGTGGCTGCGCGGTCAGGTCGGCACGCCAGGGACCAACCTGGTCGAGCGCGTACGGCGCGGAGGGGTGCGCCGACTCGACCCGCACCGGGGGTGCGCCGGGGATCGTCACCGTCCCGTACGCCTGGGTGAAGCCCCAGCCGTTGAGGTTGCGCCGAAGGCCGACGTCGGTGAGCGGCCACCGCGAGTAGAGCCCGGAGCCGGGAGTGCCGACCTCCGGGTTGAGTTGGCGGTGCGGCAGCAGCCGGTCGAGGCCGAGCTGATCCAGGGCGGTCCGCGCGTCCGGCGTGAACTCCTGCACGGTGAGCACGTCCACCTCGTGCCGCCGGACCAGCTCGACCAACGTCCGCGCGTCGCCCGTCCCGGCGAGCAGGTTGGCGGTGAGTAGCCGCACGGTCGGCCCGGCCGCCGCGGGCTGCGGAGCGGCCAACGCCCGGGGTGCGACGACGCCGAGCAGCGCCACCGCCGCCAGGGCCGCGACCGCCGCCGGCCACCATCGCCGCAGGGCGAGTGCGAGGGCCAGGGCCAGCACGCTGACACCTGCGATGTACGGCGTGAAGGCGAGCGCCTGCACCAGTGGACCCCGGTCGAGGCCGAGCAGTCGGACGGCGGCCCAGAGGGCTGTCGGCGCGATCGTCAGCCAGCAGAGCACCGTGCCGAGTCGTGCACTGCGGTACCACCTCGGCGCGGGGGTGGGCCTGGTCGGGCCGTCGACGATCATGACGGTGATCCTAGTGGGCGCTCCGAATGCAATTCGTGAATGGTAACGCCTTCACATTTCACAGTTTGTCTGACGGCTGGTCGACAGCTCAATAAAGTGAGATCAACTATTGACGGCTGGCTTTTTGCGGTGCTACGTTCCATCTGGTTCAAGCGACGCCACTCTGAGTAGTAATCGCAGCTCAGATGGGATGTAGAACGTTCAGAAATCAACCTCACCGGTTGCCAGTGGGCTAGGTTTTCCGCACCCCAATGTCGTCGTCCGCCTATTTATGGGCAGTCATCCGTCCCGCCCCGCGGGTCGGTCGAATTCGCACGGTCATACAAGGGGGACCTGTCATGGAAAAATCCTTCCGACGTAAGGCGGCAGCGGTCACGTTCGCTGTCCTGGCGCTCACCCTGGCTGGTGGGGGGATCGCCATCGCCCAGCCGTCGGCGAAGGCGCCGCAGGCGGCCGTCAAGCCGACGGTCCGTGAAACCAACACCCAGCCGCCGGTCACCGCCGAGTCCGCACGCTCGGCGAAGGCCGCGCTGAAGGCGGGCGGGGTCACCACGATGGCGGCCGCCACCTGGTTCACCGTCGTCAACGCCAACGGCACCAAGGCGCGTGGCACCGGCACTGTGATCAAGTACGGCCCCGGCCAGTACGAGGTGCAGTTCGGCTACAACGTGTCGGCGGGTGCCTTCCTGGCCACCATCTCCCGACACGACTCCTGCTGCATCCCTCCGGGTGGTGAGGTCGGGGTAGCCCCGCGACTGAGCACGCCCAACGGGGTCTACATCGAGACCCGCAACTCGGCGGGAGTCCCGACCGACCGCGGCTTCACCCTGCTCACCCACACACCCTGACCGGATCGGCAACCCGGCCCCCGCGCTTCCTGCGCGGGGGCCGCTCGCCGCTCGCGCGCTGCCGGGCGTTGCTCGCGCGCTGCCGGGCGTTGCCCGCGCGCTGCCGTGGGCCGTCGGCGGCCCGTGATCGACTCGGTTTTCTGAAAGGCGTGGTGTCGGCTTCGGTCTGATGCACCGATTTTCAGGAAGTCGAGTCGATCATTGGGCGCGGCCATGGCCGGGGCTCGCAAAGGCCTTTCGCGCCTTCTTGGTCGAGGCCCAGGCCCCGCCCCTGGTCCCGGTCCCGCCCCTGGTCCCGGTCCCGCCCCTGGTCCCGGTTCCGCCCCTGGTCCCGGTCCCGCCCCTGGTCCCGGTCCCGCCCCTGGTCCCGGTCCCGGTCCCGGTCCTAGGCCTCGTCGTGGTCCTGGTCCCGGTCCCGGGGGCGGCACGGTTGAGGGGTCCTCGGGGGGCTCGTGTCGATCGTCGCGCTTCCGTGCGACTTGTCCCTGTTCCGGCCACTCCGGGCCCGTCCGGGCCGCACAATCCGACGTTTGCCGGGCCCTCGGCCAGGGAAGCAAGCACCGTGACGGACATCTCGGACACCCTGGCCAGCATGCCCAGCTCGGTCGATCCCGAGCCGACGGGCGTCGAGCTGGAACAGACCCTCTTCGAGGTCAAACGCGTGATCGTCGGGCAGGATCGGCTCGTCCAACGCCTGCTCACCGCACTGATCGCTAATGGGCACTGTCTCCTGGAGGGCGTGCCCGGCGTGGCCAAGACCCTGGCCGCGCAGACCCTCGCCACCGTCGTCGGCGGCACCTTCTCCCGGATCCAGTTCACCCCGGACCTGGTCCCCTCCGACATCGTCGGTACCCGGATCTACCGGGCCTCGAAGGAGACCTTCGACATCGAACTGGGCCCGATCATGGCCAACCTGGTGCTGGCCGACGAGATCAACCGCGCCCCGGCCAAGGTGCAGTCGGCGCTGTTGGAGGCGATGGCGGAACGGCAGGTCTCCATCGGCGGGCGCAGCTGGCCGGTCCCGCAACCGTTCCTGGTGCTGGCCACCCAGAACCCGATCGAGTCCGAGGGGGTCTACCAGCTCCCGGAGGCGCAGCGGGACCGGTTCCTGATGAAGGTGGTGGTCGACTACCCCAGCGACGCCGACGAACTGGCCATCCTCTACCGGATGAGCACCGACCGGCCGAGCCCGCGTCCGGTGCTCGACGCGCAACGACTGCGGGCCCTCCAGGCCCACGCCGAGCGGGTCTTCGTCCACCACGCGTTGGCCGAGTACGTGGTGCGGCTGATCCTCGCCACCCGTGACCCCGGCCGGTTCGGGCTGCCGGAGATCGCCCCGCTGTTGGCGTACGGTGCCAGCCCCCGGGCCACCCTCGGACTGGTCGCGGCCGCTCGGGCCCAGGCGCTGCTGCGGGGCCGGGAGTACGTGCTGCCCGAGGACGTGCGTGACCTGGCCGTCGACGTCCTCGCCCACCGGCTGGTGCTCTCCTTCGACGCGGTGGCCGACGGGGTGTCGGCCGAGAGCGTGGTACGACGGTTGGTCGAGGCGGTGCCACCGCCCCGGTTGGCCACCGGCCACCCACAGCAGACGCCGGATCTGGCGGCGGCATGAGACGAGCGATCGTGGCGCCGGCCGGCCCGGGCCTGGCCGAGTTGGCCCCGGATCAGCGGGTACGTCGCCTGGAGCTGACCGTCACGCGCCGACTGAACGGCCTGCTGCATGGCCAGTACCGCGGCCTGCTGCCCGGACCGGGCAGTGAACCCTCGGGCAGCCGCGAGTACCGGCCGGGCGAGGACGAGGTCCGCCGGATGGACTGGGCGGTGACGGCCCGCACCGCCGTGCCGCACGTCCGGCAGGTCGACGCCGACCGGGAACTGACCACCTGGCTGCTCGTCGACGGCAGCGCCAGCATGGAGTTCGGCACCGCCGAGCTGGACAAGCGGGAGTTGGCCGTGGCCGCGGTCGCGGCGGTCGGTTTCCTGACCGCGGGCGTCGGCAACCGCCTCGGCGCCCAGGTGCTGCGGGCCGACGGGGTACGCCGCTTCGAGGCCCGCAGCGGGCGTACCCATCTGCTCGCGCTGCTGCGCACGCTGCTCGCCGCCCCGCGACCCACCGCGCCCGGCGACCGGCCGGGGTGGGGGGCGGCGGGGCCGCCGGACCTGGCCGACGGGCTCGACGCGTTGCACCGGATCGCCAACCGGCGTGGTCTGGTCGTGGTGGTCTCCGACTTCCTCGACGGCCTGCCCGACGACCCTGGCCAGCCGGCGCCCTGGGAACGGACCCTGCGCCGGCTCGCCGCCCGACACCAGGTGCTGGCGATCGAGGTCACCGACCCACGTGAGCTGGAGTTACCGGACGTCGGCCTGATCACGCTGATGGACCCGGAGACCGGTCGTCGCCGCGAGGTGTGCACATCGGACCGGCGGCTGCGCGAGCGGTACGCCCAGGCCGCCGCCGCCCAGCGCGACCAGATCCACGGGTCGTTGCGCCGCAGCGGGGCCACCCACCTGCCCCTGCGCACCGACGGGGACTGGTGCGCGGACATCGTCCGGCACGTGCGGGCCCAGCGTCGGCTGGCCGCCGCGCCGGTCGGCCCGGCACGGGGAGGTGTCGCGTGACCTGGCAGTCGCCGCTGCGACTCTGGCTGCTGCTCGGCGTACTCGCCCTCGTCGGCGTGTACCTGCTGATGCAACGCGGGCGCAGCCGGTACGCGGTCCGCTTCACCAACCTGCGACTGCTGGACCGGGTGGCGCCGGAGCGGCCCGCCTGGCGTCGGCACGTGCCGGCCGGGCTCTTCCTGGCGATGCTGGCCCTGCTGGTCGTCGGGTTCGCCCGCCCCAGCGCCGAGGTCCGGGTGCCCCGGGAGCGGGCCACGGTGATGGTGGCGGTGGACGTGTCCACGTCGATGCTCGCCACCGACGTGGACCCGGACCGGTTGGCCGCGGCGAAGCAGGCCGCCCGACGGTTCGTCGAGGGCCTGCCCGACGAGTTCAACGTGGGTCTTGTCGCGTTCGCCGGCAGCGCGGCCGTGCTGGTGCCACCCGGCACCGACCGGGACGCCCTCGACGAGGGGATCGACCGGCTCGCCGAGGGCATCACCGGCGTGCAGGGCACCGCGATCGGCGAGGCCATCAACACCTCCCTCGGCGCGGTCAAGAGCCTGGACAGCGCGGCCGCGAAGGAGACGCCACCGGCCCGGATCATCCTGCTCTCCGACGGCGCCAACACCTCCGGGATGGACCCGATGGAGGCGGCGGCCGAGGCGGTGACGGCGGAGGTGCCGGTGCACTCGATCTCCTTCGGGACGCCGTCGGGGTTCGTCGACCGAGGTGGACGACCCATCCAGGTGCCGGTCGACGGGCAGACCCTCAAGGCGGTCGCCGAGGAGACCGGCGGGATGTTCCACGAGGCCAGCACCACCGACGAGCTGAAGGCCGTCTACGACGACATCGGCAGCTCGGTCGGCTACCGCACCGAGCGGCAGGACGTCTCGGCCCGGTTCATCGGCATCGGACTGGTGTTCGCGATGGGTGCCGCCGCCGGCTCGATGCGCTGGTTCTCCCGCCTGCCCTGACCGCCGCCCACCACAGTCGTCGACCGTGAGGAGTACGCATGGCAGTACAGACCGGACTGGGCGAACCGCGCGGTCCCTGGTTCATCTCACCGCACCTCGACCCGGACGGGCGCGGGTGGTGGGACACGCCCGAGCGTGACCCGGGCGAACGAAGGCCGCGACGACTGCTCGCCGCGCTGGCCGTGGTGGCGCTCTCCGCCATCTCGGGGGCCGTCGCCGGTGGCGTGGTGGCCGCCCGGGACGGGGCTGGCGGCCCGGCTGCGGCGTCCGCCGCCCCGGTGTCGGCCGAGCTGGTCACCGCGGCCGAGCGGACCGTGCCCGGGGTGGTGTCGGTGTTGGCCGGCGGTACGTCGGCCGGGTCGGCGACCGGCTCGGGCTTCGCGGTGGACGACCAGCAGCATCTGATCACCAACGATCACATCCTGGCCAAGGGCGGTGGCGGGCCGGTGACCGTGGAGCTGCCCGACGGCCGCCGGTTCGCCGCCGACGTGGTCGGGCGGGAACCACGCAGCGACCTGGCGGTGCTGAAGGTGCCGGCCGCGGCCGGTCTCACCCCACTGCCCCTGGCCAAGCCGGGCGCGACCCGGGTCGGCGAGCCGGTGCTCGCGGTGGGCTCACCACTCGGCCTGGCCGGAACAGTCACCGCGGGCATCGTCAGCGCCCTGGACCGCCAGGTGCGGCTGGGCAACAACCGGCACCGCGCGGTGCAGACCGACGCGTCCATCAACCCCGGCAATTCGGGTGGGCCCCTGGTCAACGCCCGGGGGGAGGTGGTCGGAGTGAACACCGCCATCGCGACAATCGACGGGAACGGTTCGATCGGCATCGGGTTCGCCATCCCGATCGACCAGGTGCAGCAGACCGCCGACACGATCATCGGCAAGGGCGGCTGACCTGCCCAGACAGCCTGGCGGCGCGCTGCCAGTGTCAGATATCCGGCGCGACGGCATCGGGCCATGGAAATATTACTGTCGGTATGGATACTGGCGGAGGTGGAGCGTCCTCTTCTCGCGGTCCTCCTGCTGGTGGGCCTGGTCATCGGATGTGCGGTGGGGTCGGCGTACGCCCGGGCACGACGCGGGTGGAACGACTACCAGACCGTCCGGAAATCGGTGCCGGGCGCCCGTCGAGGCGCCTGGTCGCTGATCCGCGGGGTCGCCGTGAAGGCCGGCGTGATCGCGCTGCTGCTCTTCGGCGCGGTGGCGTACGCGGCGGTCGGCTCCGACGAGGAGACCGCGGGGCCGGCGCCCGGCCAGTCCCCGACGCAGAGTGAGACCCCACGCCGATGACCCCTGGCGAGTCGTCGCGGGTTAGCCTCGGGGCGTGGACGACGGACTGCGGGTGACCGATCGGTGGGTCGTCCCCGCCGGGGAGCTACGGGAGCGCTTCTCCCGCTCGTCGGGGCCGGGTGGGCAGGGTGTGAACACCGCCGACTCCCGGGTCGAGTTGAGTTACGACCTGGCCAACTCGCCGGCCGTGCCCGAGTGGCTGCGGTCCCGGGCGCTGGCCCGGCTGGCCAACCGTCTGGTCGACGGGGTGCTGACGATCGCCGCCAGCGAGCACCGGGCCCAGTTGGCCAATCGGGAGGCGGCCCGCGAGCGGATGACCGCACTGCTGCGGGAGGCCGCCGCACCCCCACCGCCGGCTCGCCGGGCGACCCGCCCGTCCCGTGGCGCCAAGGAGCGCCGGCTGGCCGAGAAGAAGCGTCAGTCCCAGCGCAAGCGGGACCGCCGCGCCGACGACGACTGATCGGCCGCGCCTCCGACGTCCCCGAGCGGCGCGGGAGTCAGCCGGTGAGGGACCAGGCCTGGTTCTGGCCGCCGATGCACTCCCACTGCTGCACGAAGGCACCGGGCGCCGGTGCCGTCAGGGCGGAGTTGGCCGCGTCGAGGCACTTGTCGCTGTGGCCGGCCCGCAGCTCCCACTTGTCGTCTGCGCGGCGCTGAAGGTGCCAGGTCTGGTTCGGGCGCCAGCGGCAGCTCTCCAACCCCAGCCCTGCCCCGTTCCCGGTCGAGGCGTCGCGGACGCTGAGGCATCGTCTGCTGGCGGCGTCCCTGAGCTGGAAGGCGTTCTGGTAGGCGACCCGTCCGCCTCGACGCAGAAATTGGAACCGCTGTGTCGGTCGATTCATATCCGGTTGCACTTTCATGTCCGCCCCGTCGACGGCCAGATTGTCCCGGCCGCTGTAGGCGCTGTGCAGCCGCCCGGTGTAGTCGAACAGGACGAATGGCACCGATGTTGTCTCGCCGCGCTTCGAAACGGTGGCCACCCACCGGTTGGACGCGCTTTCGTTGAACCTCTTGTGTGTTTCACGCACCTGGGGTGCGACGCAGAGGTGGTCCTTGGGCGTGGCCTCCCGCCACACGAACCCCTGCTGGCAGGTGTCGGGCCCGTAGGTCCGGTCGGCCGGGTTGCGGAACTGGTTGGGGTTCCGGTTGTCCAGTTTCACGAATTGTCGGGTCTTCGGGTCCACGCAGACGTGATCGTCCGGCCGGGCTTCCCGCCACACGTTTCCCGCAGTGCAGGTGGACGGGCCGAATGGCCCAAACGCGGCCGCCGCGCCACGAACCGCGGGTTTCTCGAACGTTGTGCCGCCGCCGCTCGCCGCACTCACGGACGCAGTTTCGGACGCCGTTATGCCGATCGTCAGAAGACCGGCAAGGAACATCAGTGAACTTGCACCGGTAATCATGAAAATCAAGCTAACACGATGAGTCGCGCCGCCGATGGGACAACGCGACGATCGCCTCAGGGCCTCTCCGACTGACAAAAACTGGAATCTGTCAGCCGGATGATGTACGGTCATCGGGTACCCACGATGAGAGGACACCCCCATGGACACCCGCTCCCTCGGCGCCACCGGACCCACCGTCTCCGCCCTCGGGCTCGGCCTGATGGGCATGTCCGACTTCTACGGCACCGCCGACGAGGCCGAGAGCATCGCCACCATCCACGCCGCCCTGGACGCCGGCATCACCCTGCTGGACACCGGCGACTTCTACGGCATGGGCCACAACGAGATGCTGCTGCGCGACGCGCTGCGCGGCCGCAACCGGGACAACGCGGTGATCAGCGTCAAGTTCGGTGCGCTTCGCGACGCCGAGGGCGGTTGGAACGGCAACGACGTCCGGCCGGTCGCGATCAAGAACTTCCTGGCGTACACACTGCGTCGGCTCGGCACCGACCACGTGGACGTCTACCGACCCGCCCGACTCTCCCCCGACGTCCCGGTGGAGGAGATGGTGGGCACCCTGGCCGAGCTGGTCAAGGCCGGCCACGTCCGGCACATCGGCCTGTCCGAGGTGAGCGCGGAGACGCTGCGCCGGGCACACGCCGTGCACCCGATCAGCGACCTCCAGATCGAGTACTCCCTGATCTCCCGCGACCCGGAGGCCGCGATCCTGCCGACGGCCCGCGAGCTGGGCGTGGGCATCACCGCGTACGGGGTGCTCTCCCGTGGCCTGATCAGTGGCCACTGGCAGCCCGGGCAGCAGACCACGGGTACGGACTTCCGCAGCCACCTGCCCCGGTTCGCCGGCGCGAACCTGGACCGCAACCTCGCCCTGGTGGACGCGCTGCGCGCCATCGCCGAGGCGCGCGGCGTGACCGTGGCGCAGATCGCCATCGCCTGGGTGCTGTCGCGCGGCGCGACAATCGTCCCGGTGATCGGCGCCCGCACCCGGGAGCGGCTCACCGAGGCGCTGGGCGCCACGACTGTCACCCTGACCGAGGCGGACCTGGCCGCCATCGAAGCCGCCGTCCCGGCCGGCGCGGCGGCCGGAACCCGTTACGACGAAGCGCAGATGGCCTTCCTGGACAGCGAGCGCGCATGACCGCGGGCCGTGGCGTGACCGCCGGTCCGGGGGTCGCGCCACGGTTGCCGGCGCGGTCAGGGAGGCTGGCCTGATGAGCGACGCCACCGCCCTGACCGCCGACCGCATCCTCGACACCGCCGAGGAGGTGCTGCGCCGGTACGGGCCGGCGAAGGCGACAGTGCTGGACGTCGCACGTGCGCTGGGCGTCAGCCACGGCAGCGTCTACCGGCACTTCGCCAGCAAGGCCGCCCTGCGCGAGGCGGTCGCCGAACGCTGGCTGGCCCGGGTCTCCACCCCCCTGATCGAGGTGGGCACCGGCCCCGAGCCGGCCGCGCAACGGCTGCGTCGGTGGCTGGCCGAGCTGAGCGGCACCAAACGCCGGATGGCCCGGGAGGACCCGGAGCTGTTCGACAACTTCCACCAGCTCGCCACGCTCTCCGAGGGTGCCGTCGCCAACCACCTGGAGGTGCTCGCCGGTCAGCTCAGCCTGATCGTCGCGGACGGGGTGGCGGCCGGAGAGTTCAGCGTGCCCGACGCGGCGGTGGCCGGCCGGGCGCTGCTGCAGGCCACCGCCCGTTTCCACCACCCGGCACACCGCACCGAGTGGACCGAGCCCGGGCTCGACGACGACCTGACCGCAGTGGTCGACCTGCTTGTCGACGGCCTGCGTACCCGCACGGTCGGCTGAGCTATCGATCAGAGCGGGACGGCGGTGAGCAGTCGGTCGCGCAGCACGGCGGCCCGCTCGGCGAACCCGCGCTGCGCGGCGGCGTACTCCGCCCGCCCGTCGGCGGTCTCCACCCGCACCGCGGGATAACCCAGCGCCGCCAGGTCGTACGGGCTGGCCCGCATGTCCAGGGTACGGATCTCCCGAGCCAGCTCGAAGCAGTCCGCGACCAGCTCGGACGGCACCAGCGGCGACAACTTGTACGCCCACTTGTACAGATCCATGTTGGCGTGCAGGCAGCCCGGCTGGTCGAGTGCGTGCTGCGTCTCCCGGGTCGGGGTGAGCAGATTCAACGAACGGGCCGGCGGCGTGAAGAACCGGAACGCGTCGAAGTGGCTGCACCGCACGCCCCGCTCCTCCACCACCACGGCGGTCCGTTCCGGGGTCAGCCGCAACGGCCAGGCGTTGTGCCGCACCTCCTCGTGGGTCTGCCGGTAGACCATCGCCCACTCGTGCATCCCGAAGCAGCCGAAGTGCGGCGCCCGCCCGGCGGTGGCCGCCAGCAGGGATCGGATCCAGGCGATCGACTCGCCGCGCCGCGCGCGTACCCCATCGGTGTCGAGGGTGACCCCGGCGGTGGTGGCGCGGTAGTCCCGGCCGAACTCGGCCGGATCGGCATCGCGCAGCTCGACCCCGGCGCCCGGATGCCAGCGACGGAGCTGGGCCGGGCGGTGCGAGTAGTAGGTGAACAGGAAGTCGGCCACCGGATGCCGCTCACCGCGCCGCCGGCGGGCCAGGTGCGGGGTCAGCCAGACGTCCACCCGCTCCTCGTGGGCACGCCGGCGGGCCTGCCACGCCGCCGCGTCGAGCACGGCGGGGGCGAGGGCGGCGGTCACGCACCCCAGGGTACGACCGCCGCCCGCGCACCCGGTCAGGGCATGTGCACCCGCACGCCGGCGGAGAACACCCCGCTGCGCAGCTCCAGCTGCTGGGGCGGGTCCCGTCCGTCGACCGTGAACACCAGCGGCAGCACCATCCGGCTGCCCGCGGCCATCGGGTCGGCGAAGATGTCCCGACCCAGGTTGGCCGCCCGGGTGGCCGACTCGTCGGTGCTCACCCAGCGTCCACCGGGCAGGTACGCCCGTTGCAGCTGGCCGTGCCAGGGCTGGTGGTCACCGGTGACGTTACGCACCCCCACGGTGGCCTGACAGCGTCGGCCGTTGGCCGGCGCGGCACCGCCGCCGTCGGCCTTCCCGGGTGAGCCGCAGGACATCCGGTAGACGGTGAACTCGAACGCCGACTCGCGAAGTGGCACACCCACCGGCCCGGTGACCCCGCTGCCCATCCACGCGCCGCTGGTGGGCTGCTTCTGCGTGTCGATCGCCGAGACCCGCCGGGTCGCCGTCCAACCCGCGGTGCCGACGACGCCAGCGAGGACCACCACGGCCGCACCCACCACCAACCAGACCGGCGGGGTACGCCGACGCCGCGGCGCACTCGGGGCCGCCGGGCGCGGATAGATCGTCCCGCGACCACCGTCGGGCCCGCCCCCGCTGGCCAGTGCGGCAGCCGTGACCCGGCCCGCGCGCCGACGTCGCCACACCCAGGCCAGGGCGGCGCTGATCAGCAGCAGGACCGCCAGGCCGGCGAGCAACACCGGGTACCGACGCCAGGGCGGTGCCTCGGTGACCTCGGCCGCCGGTGCCGCCGCCGCCTGCCAGGTGGCCGTGGCGCAGTCGTACGGCCGGGTGCCGTCACTGGTGAACGCGCAGGCCGGCGCGGTCAGCGGCTGGCCGGGCGCGGTCGCGGCGAGCGCGGTGCCCAGCGTGGTGCTGCTGTGCGCCGGCAGCCTCAACCGCCAGGTCACCTCGGTGGTCGACCCGCCGGCCCGGGTGGACCGGCCGCCGGCGCTGATCGCGGTCGGCGACGACCCGGCCGGCAACTCCTGGCGCACCGTGGTGTCCACCGGTGCGTTGCCCACGTTGCGCACCTGGATCCGGTACCTCGGTGCGGGGCTGGTCTCCGGCGCGACCGCCACCGTGACCTGCTGCGGGGGCGCCGACGCCGGTGCCCGCGACGGCGGCCCCATCGCCGGTGGCGCCGACGGCGGGGTGGGCTCGACGGCCAACCGCGCGAGCACCGCGACCGGTGGCCGCGTGGTCGTCACCGGCGTGGCCGTCGCCCCGGTCGCCACGGCGGTCGGCACCCCGGTCGGCACGGCGCTCGGTCGGGTCGCGACGCCCGGTGGTGGCACCTGCGTGGCCGGTGGCACCTGCGTGGCCGGTGGCACCTGCGTGGCCGGTGGCACCTGCGTGGCCGGTGGCACCTGCGTGGCCGGTGGCACCTGCGTGGCCGCTGGCATTTGCGCGGCGAGTGGCGCCTGCGCGGCGGATGGTGCTCGCGCGGCCACTGGTATTGGCGAGGCGGATGGTATTGGCGAGGCAGATGGTGGTGGCGCGGCCGGTGGTCTCGGCGCGGCCGGTGGTGCGTGCGCGGGCGGCGCCTCCGGGGCCACCGCCGGCAGGGCCGGCACGGCGGCGAGGATGCCGAGGCAGTGGACGAACACTGCGAGGGCTCTGTGGTGTCGTGTCGATGCAGGCATACGAACGAACCTCCGGAGCCGACGCTAGGGGCGAGTCGCCTCCGTGCGGGTACGAAGTCGGGAAGCCCGCCCGGGTCACCTCCCGCGCCGGTAGGCTGCCGCCCGCTGACGGGTTGAGCACACCCCACGGCCGGTCCTGGCCGGTGGAGGTGTCGGCGGGGCTAGATTGGCCGGGTGCGTATCGCTCGTTTCGCCCATGCCAAGGGAATGTCGTTCGGTGCCGTCGAAGGTGAAGCGGGGGCCGGGCCGGAGGGCCTGACCATCGCCGAGATCGAGGGCCACCCGTTCGGCAAACTCTCCTTCAGCGGGGCCCGGTGGGCCCTCTCCGACGTTCGGCTGCTCTCGCCGATCCTGCCCAGCAAGGTGGTCTGTGTCGGTCGCAACTACGCCGACCACGCCGCCGAGCTCGGCAACGATGTGCCCAAGGAGCCGCTGCTCTTCCTCAAGCCGTCCACCTCGGTGATCGGCCCCCGGGACGCCATCCGCCTGCCGATCTTCTCCAAGCAGGTCGAACACGAGGCGGAGCTGGCGGTCGTGATCGGGGCGCCGGGCGCGCGCCGCGCCGACCGGGCCGCCGCCGAACGCGCCATCTTCGGCTACACCTGCGCCAACGACGTCACCGCTCGGGACCTCCAGCGCTCCGACGGGCAGTGGACCCGGGCCAAGGGCTTCGACTCGTTCTGCCCGATCGGCCCGTGGATCACCACCGGTCTGGACGTCTCCGACCTGGAGATCCGCTGTGAGGTGGGTCGCAACCCGGAGGAGATGGAGGTACGCCAGCTCGGCCGCACGAAGGACATGGTCTTCGACGTGCCGGGCCTCGTGTCGTACATCTCGCACGTGATGACCCTGCTGCCCGGCGACGTCGTCCTCACCGGCACTCCGGCCGGGGTTAGCCCGCTCGTCGAGGGGGATACGGTCGCCGTGCGGATCGAGGGCATCGGGGAGCTCAGCAACCCGGTGGTTCCGGTCGCCTGATCGGTCGGATGCCCCTGTTTCCGCAGCTCACAGGCGGTTCGGGGGGATCCGATTTGGCCTGCCGGCACCGGGAGGGTAAAGTTCACTCCCGGCGCCGCAAGGGGCCAATGGGGTATGGGGTAATTGGCAGCCCGACTGATTCTGGTTCAGTTAGTCTAGGTTCGAGTCCTGGTACCCCAGCGCTACCGGAGTTCGCGAGAATTCCGGACGCTGGATTCTGACGGAGTTCGACTCCGCCCCCTCGGGGGCGGAGAGTGGTCTCCGGCAGAGTGCAGCTCCTCCGCCCGCCGGGGTGGGGGAGCGAAAAGTGGTTCTGGCCCCGTCGTCTAGCGGCCCAGGACGCCGCCCTCTCAAGGCGGTAGCGCCGGTTCGAATCCGGTCGGGGCTACATCGTGCACAGCCCGTCTCACCTGGTGAGGCGGGCTGTTTCGTTGTCTGTGTCGGAGCTGCTGTGGCCCCTGTGTCGGAGCTGCTGTGGCCCCTGTGTCGGAGCTGCTGTGGCCCCTGTGTCGGAGCTGCTGTGGCCCCTGCGTCGCGCTGCTGTGGCACCTGTGGCCCGCCGCCGCGGGTCCTGCACCCCGCGCTCGCCCCAACCGGCGGTGCCGCTAGACTACAGCCGCACCGCTCGCGAGGGCGGTGAACAGGAAAGTTCTGGCCCCGTCGTCTAGCGGCCCAGGACGCCGCCCTCTCAAGGCGGTAGCGCCGGTTCGAATCCGGTCGGGGCTACACCCAAAGGCTCATCTCGCTCCGCGAGGTGAGCCTTTCCCGTCCCCCCTACCCCCCGTCCCCCTGCCCCCTACCCCCCCTCGCGTTGATCATGGAGTTATAGCCACTGGCCTCGGCTTGGGGTCAAGGGGTGAGTGCAATCGTTAGGTAGCGATGAGGTGGTCCAGGCGTTCGGCTGGGGTTGCCCAGTCGAGCGTCTGGCGGGG